>CANFIE010000468.1 GCA_947446625.1 Acetobacteraceae bacterium
CATGCTGCCGCCGCTGCCATGGCTGAACAGCACCAGGGGCAGCGCCTCGCCGCGCAGCGCGCCGCCCGGCGCCACATTGTGCACATACGGCCCCAAGGGCTGTGGCGAGGCCGGGGCATTGCTGGGGTACCAGATGCCCAATTCCAGCGTGCCGCCATCGGGGTCCGGCAGTTCCAGCCGCTGGAAACCAACGGCACCAGCCGGGGTGGCCAGCAGCAACAGGGCAAGCAACAGGGGGGCAAATCGGCGCATGCCCCGGTTATCGCATTGGCCCCGCGCCAGTGTCGATCCGCCTGCGTGGTTGACGCCAACCGCCGCTTCAGTGCGTTGTGCCGCCATGCTGGTTCGGTTCCTTGAGCGTTTCCTCAACCCTGTCGCCCCGCCGGGCACCAAGGCGGCCACGCATCTGGGCAGCCCGGTGCCGCTGGCGCCGCCACCGCGCGACCTGTTGGGCTTCTACCGCTACTTCCTGAACCAGGCGCGCGGCCTGGTGCTGGCCATGGTGGTGCTGGGCGCCGTGGTGGCGCTGGCCGATGCCGCCATTCCCGCCATCATCGGCCGGCTGGTGGCGCTGCTGGGCCAGCACAGCCCGGCCACGCTGTGGGAGGAAGCCTGGGTCACGCTGCTCAGCATGGCGGCGCTGATCTTGGCCCGGCCGCTGGCCATTGCGGCGCAGAACCTGGTGCTGAACCAGGGGGTGAATCCGGGCTTCACCGCGCTTATCCGCTGGCAGTCGCACTGGCATGTGGTGCGCCAGGGCCTGCCCTTCTTCCAGGAGGATTTCTCCGGCCGCATCGCCAACCGCGTGATGCAGGCCGGCCCGGCATTGCGGGAAAGCGTGGTCCAGGTGGTCAACGCGGTCTGGTACATCGTGGTGTATGGCGGCGCCGCCCTGGCGCTGCTGGCCAGTGCGGATTGGCGCCTGGCCGCGCCCATCGCGGTGTGGTTCTGCCTCTACGCCACCTGGCTGCGCTGGTTGGTGCCCCGCATGCGGGACCGCTCGCGCCGCGCCAGCGAACAGCGCAGCCAGCTCACCGGCCGCATTGTCGACAGCTACACCAACATCCAAACCGTCAAGCTCTTTGCCCGGGCGGCGCAGGAGGATGCCTTCGCCCGCGAGGGCCTGCTGAACCTGAACGAGGCCTTCCAGGCGCAGATGCGGCTGGTCACGTTCAACGGCTTTCTGCTGGCGGCGTTGAACTGCGCCATGCTGCTGGCCACCGCCACCGTGGCGGTGTGGCTCTGGGCCGGCGGGCATATCGGCATTGGCGCGGTGGCAACGGCGCTGCCCATGGCCTGGCAAATCGCCAATGTGGCCGGCTGGGTGGCCTTCAACGTCACGGCCATCTTCGAGAATATCGGCGTGGTGCAGGAAGCCATGGGCAGCATTGCCGTGCCGCCCACGGCGCCAGACCCCGCCGGCGCCACCTCGCTGGCGGTGCCCCGCGGCGAAGTGGCCTTCAACGCCGTCAGCTTCGGCTATGGCAAGCCGGGCACGGTGCTGCAATCGCTCAGCCTGCATATCCAGCCTGGCGAGCGTGTCGGCCTGGTGGGGCATTCCGGCGCCGGCAAATCCACCATGGTGAACCTGCTGCTCGGCTTCTTCCGGCCCGAGGATGGCAGCATCACCATCGACGGCCAGGATATCGGCACCGTGACGCAGGAAAGCCTGCGCGGCGCCATCGGCGTGGTGACGCAGGACACCGCGCTGCTCCACCGCAGCATCCGCGACAACATCCGCTACGGCCGCCCCGATGCCAGCGCCGAGGATGTCGCCGCCGCCGCCGACCGCGCCCAGGCCAGCGCCTTCATCGGCGCGCTGGCCGACTGGCGCGGCCGCACGGGGTATGAGGCGCATGTGGGTGAGCGGGGCGTGAAGCTTTCCGGCGGGCAGCGCCAGCGCATTGCCATTGCCCGCGTGCTGCTGAAGGACGCGCCGATTCTGGTGCTGGACGAAGCCACCAGCGCCCTGGATTCCGAGGTAGAGGCCGCCATCCAGGAACAACTGGCCGAGCTGATGGCCGGCAAGACCGTCATCGCCATTGCCCACCGGCTTTCCACCATTGCCCGCATGGACCGGCTGGTGGTGCTGGAACATGGCCGCATCGTGGAACAGGGCACCCATGCCGCGCTGCTGGCGGCCAATGGTGTGTATGCCCGGCTATGGCGCCAGCAGGGCGGCGCATTCGTGGCCGATTAACCCCGGCGGGCGCAGCCTGCGGCCATGCCGCTTGATACCGCCGCCGACCCCACCGCCGCCCTGCTCGCCGCCCTGGCGCACCACCAGGCCGGTCGGGCGGCCCAGGCCGAGGCCGGCTTTGCCGCCCTGCTGGCCACCCAGCCCAACCACCCGGAGGCGCTGTACTTCGCCGGGCTGCTGGCGCTGCAACACCGCCGCACCGCCGAGGCCACCAGCCTGCTGGCCCGCGCCACCGCCGCCCGGCCCGACCACGCCGAAAGCCACTTCGCCCTGGGCAACGCCCATTGGCAGGCCGGCGAGGCGGAGGCCGCCGCCTTGTGCTGGCAGGCCGCGCTGGCACAGCAGCCCGGCCATCTCGGCGCCCTGCTGAACCTGGCCCGCGCCCGCGCCCAGGCCGGCGACCTGGCCGCCACGGTGGCGCTGTGCCACGAGGCCACGCAGGTAGCGCCGCGCCAGCCCGCCGCCCATGCCGCCCATGCCGCCGCCCTGCTGGGTGCCGGCCAGGCCGAGGCCGCGCTGGCGGCCATCGATGCCGCCCTGGCCCTGGCCCCCACCCTGGCGGAAGCCCATTACCTGCGCGGCAACGCCCTGAAGGCACTGCGCCGCCTGCCGGAAGCCGCCGCCGCCCTGGGCCGCGCCGTGGCGCATGCCCCCGGCCACGCCCAGGCCCAGTTGAACCTGGGCAACACCCTGCTGGCGCAAGGCCAGCCCGCCGAAGCCGAAGCCCATTGCCGCGCCGCCCTGGCCGCCGACCCGCATCTGGCCGAGGCGCATGCCAGCCTGGGCTGCCTGCTGACCGCCGCCGGCCGCCTGCCGGAAGCCCAGGCCGCCTGCGCCGAGGCCATGCGGCTGCGGCCCGACTTTGCCGAGGCGCATTGGAACCTGGGCATCGCGCAGCTGCTGGGGGGCGACCTGCCCGCCGGCTTTGCCGAATATGAATGGCGCAAGCGCCACCCGGCCCATGCCAAGGATTTCCGCCGCCTGCCCGGCCCGGAATGGCAGGGCGAACCCCTGGCCGGCAAAACCCTGCTGCTGCTGGCCGAACAGGGGCTGGGCGACGCGCTGATGTTCGCCCGCTACGTGCCGCTGCTGGCCGCGCAGGGCGCCCGGGTGGTGCTGGCGGCAGACCGCCGGCTGCTGCCGCTGCTGGCCTCCGCCCCCGGGCTGCACCGCGCCATACCGCAGGACAGCGCCCCGCCCCCGCATGACTACTGGCTGGACCAGATGAG
>CANFIE010000469.1 GCA_947446625.1 Acetobacteraceae bacterium
AGGAACTTCCGCTCGGCATAGGCCAGGTCCACGGCGCGGGCCTCGGCCAGGGCGGTCAGGCCGGTGGCTTCCATGGCGGCCTCGGCGGCGTCCATCCGGGCGCGGGCATTGCCGCCCTGCCAAAACCACGCGCCACGCTCGGTGGCGGCCAGCACGTTGTCCCGCACGTTCATCTGGGTGAACAGCCGCAGGTCCTGGAAGCTGCGGGCCACGCCCAGCCGCGCCACCTGCCAGGGCTTCAGCCCAATGATGGGCTTGCCGCGAATGAAGGCGCTGCCCTCATCGGCGCGCAGATTGCCGGTGATGAGGTTGAACACCGTGGTCTTGCCGGCGCCATTCGGCCCCACCAGCGCGGTGACAGCGCCGGCCGGCAGCGCCAGGGAGACGCCTTGCACCGCCTTCACGCCGCCAAAGCTGCGGGCCAGGCCCTCGCAACGCAGAGGAGCTTCGCTCATTGGTGCGACTTCCCCTTGTTCTGGTCACCCAGCAGCCCGGCCGGGCGGAACACCATCAGCAGGGTCATGGCCAGGCCATAGATGATCTGTTGCACCGAACCCACCTCGGTAGGCGGGATGAAGGTGAGGAAGGACAGCGCCGAAGGCAGCGACAGCAGCAGCACCGCGCCCACCAGCGGCCCGAACAGCGTGCCCGTGCCGCCCACAATCACCATGGCCATCACCAGCACGGATTGATCCAGCGTGAAGCTCTCCACATTCACGAAGGACATGTGCAGCGCGAACAGCGCCCCGGCGATGCCGGCCCCGGCACAGGCAAACGCAACGGCAAGCGCCTTGGCCACCGCCACCGGCTTGCCCAGCGCCTCGGCGGCGCTTTCGGCGTCGCGAATGGCCTTCAGCGTGCGGCCAAAGCTGCCATTGGCCATGGCATGAATGGCCCATAGCAGCAGCCCCAACGCCAGCAGCGCCAGCGGCAGCACGCCCACCTCAACGCCGAAGATGCGCGGGCGCGGAATATTGGTCAGGCCGCCAATGCCGCCGGTCAGGCTCTTCACTTCGCTGAACAGGGTCAGCGCCACCATCTGCAAACCCAGCGAGGCAGCGACGAAATACTCACCCCGCACGCGCAGCGCCGGCAGCGCCAGGCACAACGAGAGCACCCCGGCGATGAGCGCCGCGACCGCGCAGGCCAGGAAGGGGTCCGGCGCCACGGTCAGCGCGATCTGCGCCCCGGCATAGGCGCCCAGGCCGAAGAACACCGCATGCGCCACGCTGAAGATGCCGGCATAGCCGACCATGAAGTTCAGCGTGACCGCGAGGATGCCGAAGATGGCGACCAGCGTCGCCAGGTTGGAGAAATAAGCGATCATTTGGCGACAGCCGCGCCGAACATGCCGGATGGCTTGAAAAGTATAAAGCCGAACAGCACCAGGAAGCTGGCGGCCGAGGCCCATTGGGTTTCCAGGAACACCAGCACCACGCTTTCCGCCACGCCCAGCAGCAGCCCGGCCAGCGCCGCGCCGCGCAGGCTGCCCACGCCACCCACAATGGTGCTGGCCATGGAAAGCAGCATCACATGGTTGCCCACGGCTTCGTTCAGCCCCGTGGTCATGGCCGAGAGAATGGCCGCAGGCGCCACCAGCGCCGAGCCCAGCGCAAAGGCCAGCATGGAAAGCCGCGAGGATGAAAGCCCATAGGCGCGCAGCAAATCCGGGTTCTGCGCCAGCGCGCGCAGCCCTACCCCGGCATTGGTGCGCGAGAGGAACATGGTCAGCGCCACGAACATCACCAGCGCGACGATGATGGCCACCCAGAACACATCGGCCAGGAACAGCTCGGGCAGCACTTCGCTGGCGTTGCTCAGCGGTGTGTCGATGCTGGCAAAGCCGCGCCCGGCGAACACGCCCACCAGGTTCTGCACCACGATGGAAACGCCAAAGGCCGCGACGAATACGGTGAAGAAGCTGCCCTCATGCCGCTGGATGGGCCGATAGACCAGCCGCTCCATCCCCACGCCAAAGGCCACGGCCACGGCAACAGCGGCCAGTGAGGAGAGCATGCTGTTCCAGTTATGTGTCCAACCATACAGGAAGGTGTAGCCGGCCAAGGTAAAGGCCGAGCCATGCGCCACATGGAATACCTTGGTGGCGCCGAAGATCAGCGCAAACCCGGCAGCGGTGAGGGCATAGAGGGCGCCATTCTGGACGCCCCCCAGCAGCAGCTGAACGAAAAGCACGTCAGGCCAGCTTGACCAACGCGCCGTTGCGCCACTGCACCACCTCAATGGCGGCCATCATGTTGCCATTGGCATCAAACTCGCCCAGGCCGCCCACCAGCGGGAACTTCTTCACCCGATGCAGCGTCTGGCGCAGCGAATCACCCGTCACCGGGGTGTTGGTCTTTTCCAACTCATGCGCCAGCAGGCCGAACAGCCGGGTGCCGTTGTAGTAGTTGGCGTTGTAAACCGTGGGTTCCTTGTTGTGCGCCTTGCGGAAATCCTCGGCAAAGCGCCGGGTCAGCGCATCACCACCGGCATAATCCACCTTCTGCACCGTGAAGGTCATGCCCTCGGCTTCCGGCAGGCTGCCCACGCTGGCCAGGTTCATGGCCGAATAGCTGCACAGCTGCTGCGAGACGCCATTGTTGCGCAGCCCCTTGATGATCTGGCTCTGCTGCGCGCCGAAGCTGGCGATGTACACCGCATCGGGCCGCACCTGCCGCACCCGCGCCGCCACCGGGCCGAATTGCTGTGCGTCACGCGGAATCGAGAAGCTGCCCACCAGTTCGGCGCCCGCCTTGGGCAGTTGGTCGGTCAGCTCCTTCAAAATGGCATCGCCCAAGGGGTCGTCCACGTAAACCAGGGCGAAGCGCTTCTTGCCCTGCGCCACCAGGTGCGGCAGCAGCGCACGCGTTTCCAGGTGGGCCAGCGGAATCACGTTCCAGAAATACGGGCTCAGGCCGGAAAGGTCCGGACCTACCGCGCCGCCATTGATCATCACGGTCTTGCCGCGGTCGCCGATCGGCGCAATGGCCTTGGAGACGGCGGTGAAGGCGGCGAAGGTCCAGTGCGCCGTGTCCACGTTCACCAGCTTGGTCATCGCGATAACGCCCTGCTGCGGCAGGGCCTGGCTGTCCTCGCTGACGTAGCGGATGCGCTTGCGCAGCAGGCCATCGGCCTGGATGTGCTGGATGCCAAGCTGCACGCCGGCGGTGAACACGGCGCCATATTCGGCATTGGGGCCAGACTGCGGGAAGACGCTGCCCAGCACATACTCGCCGTCATTGCCCTGCGCCGCGGCGTTGCGGATGAAGGGCGCGGCAAGCGCGCTGCCCAGCAGGGCGCGACGGCTGAAGGTAAGCCCGTTCATGGCGGTTTTCTCCCGTGGATATTGCCGCCAGACTTCCCCCTGCCGCCCCCTGCTGTCAATGCCGGGTTCAGCGGCCCAGGGGTTGCCAGCCC
>CANFIE010000470.1 GCA_947446625.1 Acetobacteraceae bacterium
AGGCAAGGTCGGCGCGGCGGCGGCTGTGCAGCGGGGTGCGCGCCAGTGGCGCCAGGGGAATATCCGTATAACCAGCGCGGGAAAGCGCATCGCCCAGCTTGGCGGCCTTCCAGGCGGCATAGGGCGCATCGGCCCAATGTTGCAGCGCGCAGGCGCCGCATTCGCTGAAGTGAGGGCAGGGCGGGGTAACGCGGTCCGGGCTGGGGGTCAGCACCGCGTCCAGCGTGGCGCGGCTGCCTTGCACCTCAACCCGCACCAACTCGCCCGGCAGGGCGAGCGGGATGAAACAGGCGGAACCATCGGGCAGCCGGGCGAGGCCGTCTCCGGCCGCGCCCATGCCACCTATGCTGAGGTCAATTGCCAAACGCGTTGAGGCCCGTAATCGCGCGGCCGAGGATCAACGCATGCACGTCATGCGTGCCCTCATAGGTGTTCACCGTCTCCAGGTTCAGCACATGCCGGATGACGTGATATTCGTCGGTGATGCCGTTGCCGCCGTGCATGTCACGCGCCACGCGGGCAATATCCAGCGCCTTGCCGCAGTTGTTGCGCTTCACCATGCTGATCATCTCCGGCGCCACCTTGCCTTCGTCGAACAGCCGGCCCACGCGCAGCACGGCGTGCAGGCCCAGGGTGATCTCGGTCAGCATGTCGGCCAGCTTCTTCTGCACCAGCTGGGTATTGGCCAGCGGGCGGCCGAACATGATGCGGTTCAGCGTATAGTCGCGGGCGCGCATGAAGCAGTCCTCGGCGGCGCCCATGCTGCCCCAGGCAATGCCGTAGCGGGCGCGGTTGAGGCAGGAGAACGGCGCGGCCAGCGACTTCACGCCCGCCAGGCGGTTCTCTTCCGGCACGAAGACCTCGTCCATCATGATCATGCCGGTGATGCTGGCGCGCAGGCTGAACTTGCCCTCGATCTTTGGGAAGGTCAGGCCCTTCATGCCGCGTTCCAGCACGAAGCCGCGCAGCGTGCCCTCGTCATCCTTTGCCCACACCACCGCCAGGTCGGCGATCGGCGCGTTGGTGATCCAGGTCTTGCTGCCGCTCAGCAGGTAGCCGCCATCCACCTTCTTCGCACGCGTGCGCATGGAGTTGGGGTCCGAGCCGGCATCGGGTTCAGTCAGGCCGAAGCAGCCCACCCATTCGCCGGTGCGCAGCTTGGGCAGGTACTTTTCCTTCTGCGCCTCGCTGCCATAGGCATGGATGGGGAACATCACCAGCGAGGACTGGACGCTGAACGCGCTGCGATAGCCGCTGTCCACGCGCTCAACTTCACGCGCCATCAGCCCGTAGGAGACGTAGGAAACGCCGGCGCAGCCATAGCCTTCGAGCGTGGCGCCGAGGAAGCCCATCTCGCCGAACTCGTTCATGATCTCGCGGTCAAAGCTTTCCTTGCGGAAGGCCTGCAGCACGCGGGGGGCGAGCTTTTCCTGGCAGAACTGGCGCGCCGAGTCCTGGATCAGCCGTTCCTCTTCGGAAAGCTGGTCATCCAGGAGGAGCGCATCCTCCCACTTGAAGGTCGCAAGGCTGCGCTGCGGACTGGCCACGATACTGCTCTCCTGTTCGGGCCGGTTGTGCCGGCCCCCGCTTGCTTGAATGGCGTTGTTTGGCTGAACGACAAGGCCCAGCCACTGGTGCGGCGCATGGTCGCTTCACGCAGAAGCGGCCATGCCCCGGCGAAGCAGCTTACGCCGCTTCCTGTTCCCGGTCGGCGTCAATCTCGGCCTGGGTTTCCTTCCGCTGGCGCGGAATGGGAATCAGCATGAAGGCCGGCACCTGGTCGCCAAAGCCCTGCACGGTCGGGCCCAGGTCGTCACGGTCACGCCGGCGATATTCCTCGCGGCGCGGCCGATCATCCCGCGGCGGGCGGGGATAGTCGTCCCGGCCACCACGCGGCTGCTCGTCACGCGGGGCGCGGGGGGCGTCGGCGCGGACCTCTTCACGCGGCGCACGCGGTGCGTCGTCGCGGCGGGGGCGGTCGTCACGCTCGCGGCGCGGGCGGTCCTCACGCGGCGGGCGGGCAGCCTCGTCGCGGCGGGGCCGATCCTCACGCGGGGCGCGGGCAGCGGCCTCGTCACGCGGCGCTTCCTCACGCGGGCCACGGCCTTCGCCACGCCCACGGCCGCCATCACGACCACCGTCGCGGCGGCCATCACGGCCACGGCCGCCCTCGCGTCCAGCTTCGCGGCCGCCTTCACGGCCGGCGCCGTCCCGGCCACCCCGGGCCGGGCCACCGCGGCCACCACGACCGCGCGTGCGGGTCGCGGCAGCGGCCAGTTCCTCGGCCGAAACCGGGTCCAGCCCGTCGATCTCAATGCGCGGGATCGGCTTGCCGGTCAGCTTCTCGATCGCCAGCACCGACTTCACGTCATCGGCGGTGGCAATGCTGTAGGCATGGCCTTCGCGCCCGGCGCGGCCGGTGCGGCCAATGCGGTGCACATAGTCTTCCGAGTGGAAGGGCACGTCGAAGTTGAACACATGGCTCAACCCGCCAATGTCCAACCCACGGGCGGCCACGTCGCTGCACACCAGCAGCTGCAGCTCATTCGCCTTGAACTTGTTGAGCGTGGCGAAGCGGGTGGACTGGTCCATGTCGCCATGCAGCGCGCCCACCGAGAAGTCATGCCGCTTCAGCGACTTGTAGAGGATATCCACCTCTATCTTCCGGTTGCAGAAAATCAGCGCGTTCTGCACCTGTTGGCTGCGGATCAGGCGGCGCAGCGCTTCGCGCTTGTCGCGGTCCTGCACGTAAACCAGCCCGGCAGTAATCGTGGTGGCAACGCTGGCCGGGGCCGAAACGCTGATCTCACGCGGGTTCTGCAGGAACTGGTCGGCCAGCTTGCGGATTTCCGGCGCCATGGTGGCGCTGAAGAACAGCGTTTGCCGCAGCGGCGGCAGCATCTGCACAATCCGCTCCACATCCGGGATGAAGCCCATGTCCAGCATGCGGTCGGCTTCGTCGATGACCAGCAGCTTGCAGTCGGCCATCAGGATGCGACCGCGGTCGAACAGGTCCATCAACCGGCCCGGCGTGGCGATCAGGACATCCACGCCCTTTTCCAGCACGTCGCGCTGGTCGTTCATGCTTTCGCCGCCAATCAGCAGCGCATGGGTCAGGTTCAGGTACTTGCCGTACTTCACGAAGTTCTCGGCAACCTGCAACGCCAACTCGCGGGTCGGCTCCAGGATCAGGCTGCGCGGCATGCGCGCCTTGGCCCGGCTGCCGGCCAGAATATCCAGCATGGGCAGCACGAAGCTGGCGGTTTTGCCGGTGCCGGTCTGGGCGCAGCCCAGCACGTCCCGGTTCATCAGCACCACCGGAATGGCCTGTTCCTGGATGGGAGTGGGGTAGATGTACCCCGACTCCGTCACCGCCTTGATGATCTCATCCGAGAGGCCAAGG
>CANFIE010000471.1 GCA_947446625.1 Acetobacteraceae bacterium
CTCAAACGCCAGTTCGGACGTCGCCTGTTCCCAGCCCTTGCCTTCCACGCCAATCAACAGGCTGTCAGGCACGAATACGTTGTCAAACGTGATCTCGTTGAAGCCTTCCTCGCCGGCCAAATCCAGGATCGGGCGGATGGTGATGCCCGAGGCGCGCAGGTCGATGAGCATCTGGCTCAACCCCTGGTGCTTCAGCTTGGGCTCCGGCGCCGGGCTGGTGCGCAGCAGGGTGATGGCGAAGTCGCAGCGATGCGCGTTGGTGGTCCAGACCTTGCGGCCATTCACGCGGTAGCCGCCCGGCACTTTTTCGGCCCGGGTGCGCAGGCTGGCCAGGTCGCTGCCGCTGTCCGGCTCGCTCAGGCCGATGGCGAAGGCCAACTCCCCACTGACGATGCGCGGAATGAACTCGCGGCGCTGTTCCTCGGTGCCCAGGCGCAGGATCAACGGGCCGGATTGGCGGTCGCCGATCCAGTGCGCGCCCACCGGGGCGCCCACGGCCAGCATTTCCTCCAGCGTCACATAGCGTTCCAGGAAGGTCTTTTCGGCACCGCCATAGGTCTTCGGCCAGGTCATGCCGATCCAGCCGCGCTTGCCCACTTCACGCGAGAAATCGCGGTCGAAGGCCATCCAGGAATAGGCCCGCACGCGGGGCGACCAATGCTTCCCGGCTTCCGCCAGAAAGGCACGTATTTCAGCGCGCAGCGCCGGGGCATCCGGCGGCGTGTCGCGCAGGTCAAACCGCAGGCTGACCATGGGGGCGTTTCCCTGTTTCTGTCTGTCCCCTCACATGCTGCCGATTTGCCCGCCTGCCTAGCCCCCTCTCGACATTCCGCCCCTGCCCGGCTTTGCTGCGCGCCGAACGCCCTGGGGTATGGAACATGGACAAATTCGGCATCGGCCAGCCGGTTCTGCGCAAGGAGGATGTGCGCCTGCTCACCGGCCGCGGCACCTATACCGATGACCTGAACCGCCCCAATCAGGTGCAGATGGTGGTGCTGCGTTCCCCGCATGCCAACGCCCGCATCCTGGCCGTGGATATCAGCACCGCCCAGGCCGCGCCGGGCGTGGTGGCGGTGCTGCTGGGGCAGGATGCCGATGCCGATGGCATTGGCCTGTTCCCGGTGCAGGTGGAAGTTCCCGGCAAGGGTGGCACCAAGCAATTCTGCCCGCCGCGTAAAATGCTGCAAACCGATTTCGTGCGCTTTGTGGGCGACCCCGTGGCGGTGGTGCTGGCGGAAACCCGCGCCCAGGCGCAGGACGCCGCCGAGTTGATTGCGGTGGACTACGATACCCTGCCGAGCGTGACCGACACCGCCGAGGCCGCCACCGCCGCGGCCCCGGTGATCTGGCCGCAGCATGGCAGCAACGTGAGCGTGCACTGGGACAGCGGGCGCGAAGCCGAGGCCGACCGCGCCTTCGACGGCGCCGCGCATGTGGTGAGCGTGGACCTGGTGAATAATCGCCTGGTGGGCAACCCCATGGAGCCCCGCGTGGCCCTGGCGGAATACGACGCGGCCACCGAGAGCTACACCCTGCACTGCCCCAGCCAGGGCGTGATGCGCGTGCGCGACAGCCTGGCCAAGCTGATCCTGAAGATCCCGACCGACAAGCTGCGCGTGGTTTCGCTGGATGTGGGCGGCGGCTTCGGCCTGCGCGGCAAGACGTTTTGTGAATCGGGCATGGTGCTCTGGGCCTCGAAGCGCGTTGGTCGCCCGGTGAAGTGGCTGGCCGGCCGCAGCGAAACCTTTGTGAGCGACCCGCATGGCCGCGACCACGTAACCCACGCCGAAATGGCGCTGGACGCACAAGGCAAGACGCTGGGCGTGCGCATCCGCACCATTGCCAATATGGGTGCCTATCTGCAGGATTTCGGCCCGCGCATTGCCACCATGGCCGGCGGGCGGATCAATGGCTCGGTCTATGATATCCAGGCGCTGAACGTGCAGGTGAAATGCGTGTTCACCAATACCAGCCCCACCGATGCCTATCGCGGCGCCGGCCGGCCCGAGACCGCCTATGTGCTGGAACGGCTTTATGATAGCGCCGCGCTGAAGCTGGGGCTGCCGCGTGAGGAAATCCGCCGCCGCAACCATATTCGCCCGGAACAACTGCCCTACACCAATGTGGCCAACAACCCGATCGACAGCGGGCATTTCTCCGAGACGCAGGACATGGCGCTGCAACTGGCGGACTGGGGCGGCTTTGCCACCCGCCGCGCCGCCGCCACGGCCAAGGGCAAGCTGCGCGGCATTGGCCTGGGCTACTTCATCGAGGCCAGCGGCGGCCAGCCGAATGAATGGGCGCGGGTGAAGCTGGAAGCCGATGGCACGGCGGTGGTGACGGTGGGCACCTTCAGCCATGGCCAGGGGCATGAAACCGCCTTCGCACAGATTGTGCATGAAAAGCTGGGCATTCCGTTTGAGAACGTAAAACTGGTGCAGGGCGACAGCGCCGTGGTGCAGCGGGGCAATGGCACGGGCGGCTCACGCTCCAGCCAAATGGGCGGCGTGGCGGTGCTGCGCACCTCCGGCCTGGTGCTGGAAAAGGCCAAGCGGCTGGCGGCGCATCTGCTGGAAGCGGCGCCCGAGGATATCGAGGCCAGCAACGGCGCCTTCCGCGTGGCCGGCACCGATCTGGTGCGCAGTTGGAGCGACGTGATCGCCCTGGCGAACGACCCGGCCCGCCTGCCGCCCGGCGAGGCCCCGGGGCTGGATGAGAACCTGCTCTACACCCGCAACATGGAATGCAACTTCCCCAACGGCGCGCATGTGGCGGAGGTGGAGATAGACCCCGAGACCGGCCAGGTGCAGCTGGTGCGCTACGCGGCGGTGGATGATGTGGGCAATGTCATCAACCCCATGCTTGTGCACGGCCAAAGCCATGGCGGCATCATGAGCGGCATTGGCCAGGCGCTGCTGGAACACGCGGTGTATGACCGCGAGAGCGGCCAGTTCCTGACCGCCACCTTCCAGGACTACTGCATGCCACGCGCATCCGACGCACCGCATTTCGACCTTGGCTTCAACATCGTGCCCTGCCCGAACAACGACCTGGGCGTGAAGGGCGCCGGCGAAGGCGGCAGTTGCGGCGCGCCGCCAGCCATTGTGAGCGCGGTGTGTGATGCGCTGGGTGTGGCGCATATCGACATGCCGGTGACGCCGGAGAAGGTTTGGCGCGTGCTGCAAGGAAAGGCTGCGTGATGCAGAAGTTCATTCCTGCCACCTTCATCCGTGGTGGTTCCTCCAAGGGTGTGTTCTTCCACGCGAAGGACCTGCCCGCCGAGCGCAGCGCGATCGACCCGATTTTGCTCGACGTGCTGGGCAGCCCGGACCCTTATGGCCGGCAGCTCAACGGCATGGGCGGCGGCATTTCCTCGCTCAGCAAGGGCGTCATC
>CANFIE010000472.1 GCA_947446625.1 Acetobacteraceae bacterium
CCAGGAACGGATAGGCTTCATGCAGGCGGAAGAAGCTGAACAGGATGAAGCCGAGGCAGAGCGGAAACGGGTTATTCAGCCCGGCCCATACCGCCACCGGCGCCAGGCACAGCGCGGCGATGACCAGGGGTTCCTTCACCACCCACCACAGCCCGGCCATGGCGCCGGTGGCCAGCACCGCCAGCAGGATTTGGCCGATTTGGCTTTGCAGCAGAAAGGCGCGCAACCGCTTTACTTCTCCGGCGCCAACTGCCGCGCCAAGGCGGCCAGGCGGGCGCGCCAGGCCAGGGGTTCAAAGGCGGGGCGTTCCCCGCGGCGCCAGTTATCCGGGATTTCCTGCCGCAACTCCATCAGCAGCGTGCGGGCGGCGGCGTGGCGCGGCGCCTGGGCTTCCAGCCACAGCATCCAACGCAGGTCGGCCACGCCACGGCCAATGCGCAGCAGCCCCAGGTCCAGGTCCGGCACGGCGGCGCAGGGTTCCGGCTGCACCGGGTAAAGCTGCACATCGGCCTCGCCGGTGTCGGTGGGGTCGAACGGATCAGCGCCGATGCCGCGGGCATGCCATTGCAGGTAGCCGGCGGCATTGCTGCGCCACAGGAAGAAGCCGGCGGCGGCTTCCATATCCGGCATGTTGTACAGCCAGGGGGTGGGGCCGCTGCGGCGCCAGCGCGCAACCTCGGTGGCCTGCACGCCAAAGCCATCATTCAGCAGCACCAGGTCGAACAGGCCCAGCAACTGGCGGTCGGCCGGGCGGTTGAGTTGGCCGGCGACGCGGGCAGTAGGGTCTCCGGCGCGGATGGCGCCGCGCAGGCGTTCCAGGTCCGCCGGCATGCTGCCGGGATTGCCGGGCTCGTCGGCAATGCTCCACACCGGGGCGGCCAGGCCGCGTTCGGCAAAGGCGGCGCGGAGCTGGGCGATGGTCGGCTCCACATTCCAGAAGCCGCGATACTCCATCAGGCGCTTGATGGGCGCATAGGCCAGCAGGTCCATGCTGAAGCCGGCTGCGCGGGCCATGGCCAGGTCCTCCACCAGGCCGCGCACATCGCCGGGGGCGGGGGTGGCCAAAGCGGGGGCCAGGCCGGTCAGCCCCAGGCCGCGCATCACCGCCAATTCGCAGGCCATGCCGCGCCGCGCCTCGGCGGCCAGGTCAGGGAACCAATGCGCGTAGGGCGGTACGTCATGATAGACGCCCACCGGCCGGTCGGCGGCGGGCAGCGCCACGAGGGGCACTTCCACGCCAAAGGCCTGCTCGGCGGTGGCGCCGTTGCTGGTCACGCGCAGCGTGCCGGTGTAGCGGCCGGGCGGGGTTTGCGGCGGTACGCGCAGCAGAATGTTCAGCCGGCGCGGCAGGTCGGGTTGCAGGCGCAGCTTGGCCATCTCGCCGCGCAATTGCTCGGCTTCCAGGGTCAGCTGGCCCTCGCTGGGGTTGTGCCGGGTGTAGCGCCAATGGCCCCAGCGCAACTCGGCGGGCAAGGTTACGCCGCCCAGGCTGGGCGCGGTCAGCACCACTTGCGGCGCGGCATCGGCGCTGGGCGCCGCCAGCATGAAATCCACCCAGCCCAGCGTGCCGGGGGCAATCAGCGGCGCGGCCACCGGGGTGGCGCTGGGTTGCCAGTCGGCCTGGGCGGGCGCGCCTTCGGCCAGCAGCCCCAGGGTGAGCACGGCCGGCACCACGCCCCGGCGCGGACCCACCACCGGCCAGGCTTCCAGCACGCGGGCGCGGCGGGTGGCCTGCACCTGGGCCAGCACGGCGCGCTGGCCGGCGGCGGGTTCTACCAACAGCGCGGCCAGGAAGGTGGCCTCAATGGCGTTGCCTGCCATTTCCAGCACCAGCCGGCCGTCGCGCACCTCAATCTCGCGCGTCAGCAGCCCGCCGCGCCGGGCGGCGAAGGCGGTCCAGGGGTCGGTCACATCCTCGGTGTCTCGCCCGGCGAAGTATTCCTGCTCCAGCCATTGGCGCGGAGTGTGCAGGTACTCCACCAGGGTTTCGCCATTCAGCCGAATGCGGCGCTGGATGGCATGCGGCACCCATTCCCATTCGCCCACATCGTCCAGCCACATTGAAACGCTCCAGCGGCCATTGGGCCAGGGCATCTCGAAGCGTTCCACCCCGCGCTGGCCGGTGCCCACCAGAGGTTGCTCGCCGGGCCGCCGGATGGGCTGGCGCGGGCTGCCGCCATTGATGATGCGCGGGTCATCCGGCGCCACGCGGGTGAAGCCGGGGAAGACCGGGGCCTCGGCCGGGCCGAATTGCAGCGCCGCCACGCCGGGCGGGAATTGCACCGGCGCCACGGCCTGCAAGGCGGTGATCCGCACCTGCGGCGCGCCATAGCCGGTGTTGATGATGATGCGGCGCAACGCCGCCCGGTTGAGGAAGCGGCCCGAGGGCGTGCGCCAGGCACCGGGCGCGGTGCGCAGGCTGAAGCGCCCCGGCAGCACAGTGCGTTCCAGCTCATAGCGCGTGGCGTAGCTGGTGGACTGCGCGTCGTCGATGCGCAGCACCAGCACCACCGGCATGGGGTTGGGGTTTTCGCCTTCCAGCAGCAGCTCGGCGGCGGCGGAAAGGTCCTGCCCTGTCTCCAGCGGCAAGGGCGTGGCGGCCGGGCGAAAGCCTGGGAGGTGCTGAGCCAGGGCGGCATTGCCCAGGGAGAGCAGCAGGAGAAGGGTGACGAGGATGGTGCGCATGGCACCGCCGCTGCAAAAGCCGGGCCTTGCGATTTGCAACGCCCCGGCCCGCTTCAGCCTTCCGCCGCCGCCAGGGTGCGCAGCATGCGGCCAAAGCGGTCTCCGGCCAGGGCCACCGTGTCCAGCACACCGGTTTCCAGCTCGTCGGGCTGCATCGCCTCGGATTGCAGGTCCACTTTGCCGGTGCTGGCCTTGGTTTGCTGCGCCGTGCGCAAACGGTCAGACAGGAAGAAGGCCATGGCGCGGTAGAAGCGCATGCCGAAGCCGGGGTCGGCGGCGATTTTGGCCTGCAATGCGTGCTTGGGAATATCCAGCACAATGGCCGGGCCGCTGCCCAGCACGGTGGCCGAGGGCGGGGCGTTGTCGATGAAGCTCATCTCGCCCAGGATTTCGCCGGATTGCAGCAGCGCCACCCGGCCGATGCCGGCCACTTCCACCGCCAGCTTGCCCTCGATGAGCAGGAAGAGGGAGGCGCTCTCCTCATTCTGCCGAATGATCGCTTCCTTGTCCGCGACCGCGCGCTTGTGGCCGGTGCGGGCCAGCCAATGGGCGTCCAGGTCGTCCAGCTGGCCCAGGATGTACAGCACCTTGCGCATGGCGGCGGCTCCTCAGCTCAACTGCCGGCGGGCGAGTTCCTGGAACAGGCCGGGCTGGTTCATCAAATCCTCAAACCGGCCCTGCTGCACCAGGCGACCCCGGTCCAGCAC
>CANFIE010000473.1 GCA_947446625.1 Acetobacteraceae bacterium
ACCGCGCCGGGCCAGCCGCCCTCCACCCGCTGAATGGCCGGCAGCACGCGCGGCGGCAGTGCCTGCACCCGCGCCACCGCCAGCATGCAGGCCAGCACCACCCCGTTCATCGCCGCCCCGCCCATGCTAGGGTGCCGGCGTCCCGAAGGCCCCGCCCATGCGCCCCAATCGCCGCCACCCCACCCGCCGAGACGCCGGCTTCACTCTGCTGGAAATCCTGGTGGTCATCGCCATCCTGGGCCTGCTGGTGGGCTTGGTGGCCCCGGCCGCGCTGCGCCAGCTCGGCTTCGCCCGCGGCTCCATCGCCCGCCAATCCATTGAGCGTCTGGGCGCGGTGCTCGACCTCTACAAGCTGGATGTCGGCAGCTACCCCAACACCGCGCAGGGCTTGCAGGCGCTGGTGCAGCGCCCGGCCGGCGCGGCGGTGTGGAACGGCCCCTACCTCAACGGCGCCCTGCCGGCAGACCCCTGGGGCCGCCCCTGGCAATACCGCGCCCCCTCCAACCGGCCGGGGCGCGACTACGACCTGTGCTCGGAAGGCCCGGAACCCCAGGCCCGGGGCAGCGCCGGCCAAGTGTGCAACCCCTAGACCGCCGTTCGTCCTCAGGCGCGCCCGGCCGCGCTCCAGGGCGTTTTCAGGGCGCGCCAATTTCCCCTGCCGGAGACGTGGCCCGAGCGGGGTTCGCGCTAATCCCATGCCAGCACCTGAAACGGCGCAAGCGGCGGCGCCTGCCGCAGCCGCAGCACCGCGTTGCGGGTAAAGCGCCCGCCATCGCGGCCCTCGGCCAGGGCGGTAACCGCCACTAGCAACCCGTAATCCTCGCTGGCCTCGGGCTGCTGCTCGCCGCTTTCGGCCAGCGCCCGCAGCACCGCCGGCGCCGCCAGCCGAGCCTCCACCGCGCCAAAATTATGCACTGAAAGCCAGGGCCGCAGCGCCGCCAGCAGGGCAGGGGTCATGCCCGGCACCTCGGCCAGCCCGGCCACCCCGGCAAAGGGCCGCGCCACGCGCCAGGCCGCCACGGCATTGCCCAGCGCCAGCGCCTCGGCCGGCGCCACACCCACCTGGCGCAGCAGCGCCGCCAGCAGCCCGGCCGGCGCGGTATTGGGGTTCACCCGCCCGGCCAAAGGCTCCACCCGCACCGTCACCAGCGCCGCACCAATCTCACTGGCAAACCCCAGCGGCTCGGCGCCCCAGCGCTGCGCCTCGGCCTGCAACAGCCGAAACACCGCCTCGCGCACGCCACCCTCGGCGGCGGCCTCGGCCACCGCATTGGCGCGCATATTCGCCACCAGCTGAGTCTCAACCCGCGCCGTGGCGGTCAGCCGCGTGCCCAGCAGCGCCAGCAGGCTGATGCCCCACAGCACCACCAGCAGGGCAAAGCCCCGGTCCCGGCGATGCGTGGCGCCCGGCATCACGGCTCCAGCCGCAATTCCCGGCGCAGCCGGCGGCCCGGGTCCACCTGGCCATTCGGCCGCAACCGGCGCATCTCGGCCGGCACGGCGGCGGCGCGGGGCAGTTGCTCCCGCAAATCCTGCGTCATCGCCTGCGCCTCGCGCTGGTCCTGAATCACCCGGGGCGTGATCAGCACAATCAGCTCGGTGCGCGCCCGGGTGTTGTTCTGCTGCCCGGCCAGCAGCCCCAGCACGGGAATATCCTTCAGCCAGGGAATCCCCTGGTTCCCGCGCGAAACACTGTCACGGATCAGCCCCGCCAGCCCGATGGTCTGGCCATTCTGCACCGCCACCCGAGAGACGACATTGCGCGCCAGAAAGGTGGGGGAGGTGATGCCCGCCGTGGTGGTCTGGCTCTCCACGTCGCTCACCTCCTGCGAAACATCCAGCGTCACCAGCCCCTCGGCGCTCACCCGCGGCGTGATCTGCAAAATCACCCCGGTGGGCTGGTAGTTGATGGAGTTGATGACCGGCGCCCCGGCGGTGATGGAACTCTGCGAGGTCTGGCTGAGATAGGGCACTAGGTTGCCCACCTGCATGCGCGCCGTTTGGTTGTCCATCACCAGCAACTGCGGCGAGGACAGCACATTCACCTGCGTCACCGACTGCAACGCCGCAATGGCGGCCGAGGCGCCGCCCGTGCTCGGCCCGCCCAGCACAAAGCCCGGTAGCCCGCCGCTCAGCGCGGTGGCCACGGTGGGCAGCGCCGCGCCCGCCGCCGGGTTGGCCAGGCTCAGCACGCTGTTCAGCCCGCCATTGCGAAAGAAGAACTGCGTGCCGTAGCTCAGCTGGTCATTCAGCGTCACTTCCGCGATCGTCGCGTCAATCCGCACCTGCACCGGCATCAGGTCTATCCGCCGCAGCATGGCCTGCACCTGTTCATATTCCGGCAGGGTGGCGTACAGCAGCACGGCGTTGTTCTGTTCATGCGGAATAATCCGCAGCGTCTCGGTGCCCGCACCACCCATGCCGGCTGCGTCCAGCCCGCCCAGCAGCGGATTGCTCGCCTGCGCCCCGCCAGCGCCGGCACCGCCACCCAGCGGAATGCCGCCCGCCGCGCCGCCACCAACCCCCAGCGTGCCGCCCGGCAAGCCACCGCCAGCCATGCCGGCGCCGCCACCACCCAGCCCACCGCCACCGGCGCCACCCAGCGAAAGGCTCTGCCCCCCACCGATGCCACCACCACCAATGCCGCCGCCCATGCCACCGCCGCCGAGGCCACCCCGGCCACCGCCCACGCCACCAGCGCTGCCCACAGTGTTGCGCGGCGTCGGCTGGGCGGTCACGCTCTGTGGCGTGAAGGCCTGTTGCAGCACATAGGCCAGGTCATTGGCCGAGCCATATTGCAGATGGTGCACATACCAGTTGCGGGTCTGCCGCCGCCGCGCCGCGTCCAGCAGCGCATAGGCCCGGCGCGCGGTTTCCACATAGGCAGGCTGGGCCGAGACCACCAGCACTACCCCCAGCCGCTCCATCGGCAACACCCGTACCAGGCTGCCCAGCGCGCCCTGGGACTGCCCGCGCAGCGCTTCCTGCAAGGCCGCCGCCATTTCCCGCACGCTGCCCGCCTGCACCGGAAACAGCGCGAAGGACTGCCCGGCCAGCAAATCCGTATCAAAGGCCCGCACCATGCTCAGCAGGCTTTCCCGCGCATCCGGGTCGCCGGCTATCACCACCGCATTGCGCCCCGGCTCGGCGATGATCCGCCCGGCCTGTCCGGCATAGGGTTGCAGCGCCTTGGCCAACTCCTCGGCACTGGTGAAGCGCAGCGGCACCGAAACCCCGCCACCGCCCTGCGCCACCGCCGCCGGCACCACCCGGTACAGGTTGCCGCTCTGCACCAGCCCGGCGCCATGCTGCGCCAGCACCGCCTGCAACATCGGCAGCAGCTCGGCGCGCGTCACCGGCCTGGTGGTGCGCAGC
>CANFIE010000474.1 GCA_947446625.1 Acetobacteraceae bacterium
ACGCCGCGGGTCAGCGCCCGCAGCAAATCCCGCTCCGCCTGGCTGCCCGCCGCCGACGCCTCGGCCTTGGCTGGCGTCACCTGCGGCGCCGGAGCCTCCTGCGCCAGCACCCGCCCGCTCCGCACCAGGCCGTCCAGCCGGTCCGCCACCGCCTCGGCGCGTTCCACCAGGTAGCGCAAATCGTCGCGCAGCGGCTCCACCAGGGCCAGCTTCTCGCCCACCTGCCGCCCCGCCGTCTCCGCCGAGGCCCGCAGCCGCAGCGAAGCCGCCTCCGCCTGCCGCGCCGCCTCGTTCAGCCCCTGCGCCGTGCCCTCAAACCCGGTACCCTCGCGCCGCAGCCCACTCAGTTGCCGATGCAGCCGCAGCGCAAACGGCATGGCCGCCAGCAGCAGCGCAATAGTCAGCAATTGCAGCAGCCATTCCAGCCAGCTCATGCCAGCGCCCCTTCGCGCCGCAGCTCACGCCCAATCTTCACCGCCAGCCGGCTCTCGCGCTGCCCCAGCTCAGCCTCGAACATCGGCACATCGCCGCAGCGCAGCAGCACCGGCGCCCCGGGCGCGCAGCCCAGCGTTATCCGGTCGCCGGGCCGCAGCGCCATGATGCTCGACAGCGGCATGCTCTGTTCGTCCAGCACCACATCCAGCGCCAATTCCGTGTGGCGCAATTCCTCGGCCAAATGGGTTTCCCAAATGCTGTCACGGCCGAATTTCTCGCCCATGAATTGCTGCAACAGCAGCTCGCGCACCGGCTCCAGCGTGGCATAGGGCAGCAGCAATTCTATCCGCCCGCCCCGATCCTCCATATCCACCCGCAATTTCGAGAGGATGCACGCATTGCTCAACCGCGAGATCGCGGCAAAGCGCGGATTCACCTCCAGCCGCTCAAACCTGAACGTCACTGGCGTCAACGGGCTGAAGCTGTCGGAAAGGTCCTTCAGCACCACGGTAATCAACCGCTCCACCAGCGTGCGCTCAATGGTGGTGTAGGGCCGCCCCTCAATCCGCATCGCCGCCGTGCCGCGCCGGCCGCCCAGCAGCACGTCCACAATGCTGTAGATCAGCGCGCTGTCGATCACGAGCAGGCCGAAATTATCCCACTCCTCCACCTTGAACACCGCCAGCATCGCCGGCAGCGGTACGCTGTTCAGGTAGTCGCCAAACCGCAGGGAAACGATGCTGTCGATCCCCACCTCAACATTGTCGCTGGTGAAATTGCGCAGGCTGGTGGACATGATCCGCACCAGCCGATCAAACACAATCTCCAGCATCGGCAGGCGTTCGTAGGAAACCAGCCCTGCCGAAACAATCCGCTCCATCCCGGTCTGGTCATCAGCCTTCTGCTCGGCGCCGCCAAAGCCCAGCAGGCTGTCGATCTCGGCCTGGTTCAGTACCCGCGCCGCATCGGGCGCCTTGCTGGCCGGCTCGGCTTCCTCCTGCTCCAGCGCCGCACCCCAGGAAGCGGCGAGATCATCCTCCTCCGTGCTCATTGCACCAGAATCTCCTGGAACAGCACATCGGTCACCCGGTTGCTGCCCAGCGCCAGATTGGCCCGCGCCATCAACTCCTCGCGCAGCCGCTGCGTGCCGGCGCTGCCGCGCAATTCCTCAGGCCGGATTTCGCGCAAATAAGTGGTGAACAAATCCAGCAGCCGCGGCATTGCTGCCTGCATCGCGGCGGCATCATCCGCCTTGCTCAACTCCAGCTTGCTGCGCAGCTTGATGTAGCTGGCCCGCCGCCCCGGCGCATTCAGGTTGGCCACAATCTCCGGCATGTCGAAGAAGGCACTGCCCCGCGCCCCACCCGCCGCCGGCGCCGCGCCATGCCCACCAGCCGCTGGCGCACCATGCCCACCAGCCGCCGGCGCCGCCTCATGCCCAGCCTCGGCATGCGCCGCCTCGCCGCCCATGCCCAGCAGCCCCGGCAGAATGCCACTGAACCACAGCCCCGCGCCCGCCGCCGCCAGCACAACCGGCAACGCCAGCAGCAGCAGCTTCTTCTTGCCGCCGCCCTTGCCGCCCGCCGCCTCGCCGTGATCGGCCGCCGCCTTGTCCTTCGCCACCAGGCTCATCTCCTGGGTGCGGCCACACGCCGCCCCACAGGCATTCTCACCCTGCCGCCTTAAGGAAGCCTTGCACGGCACGCCTCGCCGCCCAGCGGCAAACCCTGCCGCCCCACAGGCACTTCCCGCCGCCATTCCGCGCCAAACCCCTGGCACGCGCCTTGCCCTTTCCCCGCCGCAACCAAGGGGCACCGCGCCATGGAACACACCGGCTACATCCTGCTCTCCCGCATGGCGGCGGTCATGCGCGGCACCGACGTTCTGGCCACCAACATCGCCAACGCCGAAACCCCCGGCTTCCGCGCCGCCCGCGCCGTCTTCGCCACCCGCCTGCAGGAACAGCGAGACGTTGCAACCCCAACCGGCGGCCGCCCCGTGGCCTATGTGCAGGACCGCGCCACCTGGCGCGACACCACCCAGGGCGGCCTTTCCACCACCGGCAACCCGCTGGATGTCGCCATCCAGGGCGAAGGCTATTTCGCGGTGGAAACCCCACGCGGCGAACGCTTCACCCGCGCCGGCCGCTTCACCCTCGGCGCCGAAGGCCGCCTGCAGGACCTCGAAGGCCATGCCGTGCTCGACGCCCGCGGCACCCCCATCGCCTTCGCCGCCGGAGACAGCCGCATCGCAATCCTCGGCGACGGCACCATCCGCAGCGAGAACGGCGTCCTCGGCAAGCTCCGCGTCGTCCGCTTCAGCAACGACCAATCCCTCCGCGCCGAGGGCGACCGCCTCTACGCCAGCGACGAACCACCCGAGACCATCGCCCGCCCCGCCGTGGTGCAGGGCGCGCTGGAGGGCAGCAATGTGCGCCCCGTGCTGGAGATGACGCGGCTGACGCAGGAAATGCGCGGCTTCCAGACCCTGGCCCAGTTCCTAGAAACCGAAGGCAAGCGCGGCGGCGACGCCGTCGCCCGCATCCTCGGCCGCGCCGCGTAACCCGGAGAAGCATCATGCGCGCACTTGATATCGCCGGCACCGGCATGCTGGCCCAGCAAACCAATGTGGAGGTCATCTCCAACAACATCGCCAACCTCAGCACCACCGGCTACAAGCGCCGCCGCGCCGAATTCCAGGACCTGATCTACCAGAACCTGCGCCGCGTCGGCTCCGCCAGCAGCGAAACCGGCAGCGTACTGCCCTCGGGCGCGCAGATCGGCCTGGGCGTGAAGACCAGCGCCATCTACCGCATCAGCGAACAGGGCAATCTCTCGCAAACCGAAAACCGCTTCGACCTCGCCATCCGCGGCAATGGCTACTTCCAGGTCCAACTCCCCAGCGGCGAAATCGCCTATACCCGAGACGGCACCTTC
>CANFIE010000475.1 GCA_947446625.1 Acetobacteraceae bacterium
ACCAACATGGACCCCGAGCACCTGGACCACTGGGGCACGGCGGAACACATGAAGGAGGGCTACGCGCAGTTTGTTGGCAACATTCCGTTCTACGGCTTTGCGGTGCTGTGCCTGGACCACCATGAAGTGCAGGCGATGATCCCGAAGCTGGATCGGCGGCTGGTGACCTATGGCTTTTCGCCGCAGGCCGATGTGCGGGCCGAGAAGCTGATGACCGACCGCAAGGGCGCGACCTTTGAGGTGAGCGTGCGAGACCGGCATACCGGGCGGCGCCGTTCCCTGCCGCCGATGCGGCTGCCGATGCTGGGGCAGCACAATGTGCAGAACGCGCTGGCCGCCATTGCGGTGGGCATGGAGATGGATATCAGCCCCGATATCATCCGCAGTGGGCTGGCCGACTTCAAGGGCGTGAAGCGGCGCTTCACCACCGTGGGCGAGGCCGGCGGGATTACCGTGATTGACGATTACGGCCACCACCCGGTGGAGATTGCCGCCGTGCTGAAGGCGGCGCGGCAGGCCGGGGCGCGGGATGTTATCGCGGTGGTGCAGCCGCACCGGTATTCGCGGCTGGCTTCGTTGTTCGAGGATTTCTGCTCGTGCATGAATGATGCGGGCACGGTGATTGTGGCCGATGTGTACGCCGCTGGCGAGGCGCCGATGCCAGGGTTCGACAAGGATGCGCTGGTGGATGGGCTGCGGGCGCGTGGCCACCGCAGCGTAGTACCGCTGCCGGGGCCGGAGAGCCTGGCGGAAATGGTGCACGCCATCGCCAAGCCGAACGACTTTGTGGTGTGCCTGGGGGCGGGGAATATCACCAGCTGGGCGGCCTCGCTGCCGGCGGCGTTGAAGCTGTTGCAGGAGCAGACTCCGGGCCGGGGCGGGTCTCGCCCACGCGGTAGCAGGCACTGATGCAGGCCAGCCCCAACCCCTGCCCGACTGCATGCGCGGCGCCGATGGGCGCGGTGCTGCCCGCCTTGCGCGGGCGGGTGCAGCAGGGTGCGGTGCTGGCGCCGTTCACGTGGTTCAGGGTTGGCGGGCCGGCGGAATGGCTGGTGCGGCCGGCCGATGCCGAGGATTTGGTGACGCTGCTGGCCGGGCTGCCGCAGGGCATGGCGCTGACGGTGCTGGGCGCGGCTTCCAACCTGATTATCCGTGACGGCGGGCTGCGCGGTTGCGTGGTGCGGCTGGGCGGTGGCTTCGGCAAGGTTGTGGTGGAGGCCGATGGCGTGGTGGCCGGCGCCGCCGCGCTTGATGCCACCGTGGCCGAGCATGCGGCGGCGGCGGGGCTGGCCGGGCTGGAGTT
Organism: Acetobacteraceae bacterium; assembly: GCA_947446625.1. Taxonomy (GTDB): domain Bacteria; phylum Pseudomonadota; class Alphaproteobacteria; order Acetobacterales; family Acetobacteraceae; genus CAIMOR01. Next base: position 1,304 of record CANFIE010000475.1, read on the forward strand.
TTTGAGCGGCATTCCGGGCAGCATTGGCGGCGCGGTGGCGATGAATGCCGGCGCCTACGGCCGCGAGGTGAAGGATACGCTGGACTGGGCCGAGGTGGCGACGGCCAACGGCGTGGTGCGGGTGGCGGCGGGGGAGTTTGCGTTTCGGTATCGGCACGCCACGCTGCCGGCGCGGGGCGTGGTGGTGCGGGCGCGCTTTCATGCCGCGCCCGGTGAGGCGGCGGCGATTGCGGCGCGAATGGCCGAGATAAGGGCGGCGCGGGAAGCGACCCAGCCGGTGCGGGCGCGCACCGGGGGCAGCACGTTCAAGAATCCCGAGGGGCAGAAGGCCTGGGCGCTGATTGACGCCGCCGGCTGCCGAGGGTTGCAGCGGGGCGGGGCGCAGGTGAGCGAGAAGCATTGCAACTTCCTGCTCAACACCGGCGGCGCCAGCGCGGCGGAATTGGAAGCCCTGGGCGAGGATGTGCGCGCCAGGGTGTTGGCGCATTCGGGCGTGGTGCTGGAATGGGAAATCAAGCGGTTGGGAGAGGCGCGGTGAAGCAGGTCGCGGTTCTTCATGGTGGGATTTCGGCGGAGCGCGAGGTTTCGTTGAACTCGGGCGCGCAATGCATCGGCGCGCTGCGGGCGGCGGGCTATGCGGTGACGCCGATTGATGTGGGCGCCGATTTGGGCGCGCTGATTGCGGCGCTGCGGGCCGCGAAGCCGGATGTGGTGTTCAACACGCTGCATGGCCGGTTTGGCGAGGATGGCTGCATCCAGGGCGTGCTGGACTGGATGGGGCTGCCTTATACCGGCAGTGGGCTGCGGGCCTCGGCCGTGGCAGCGGACAAGGTTGCCGCCAAGGCGGTGTTCCAGGCGGCGGGGCTGCCGGTGGCGGAACACCGCTTGGTGACGCCGGCTGAGTTGGAAGCGGCCGACCCGCTGCCGCGCCCCTATGTGGTGAAGCCGGTGAATGAAGGCTCCTCCGTGGGCGTGCATATTCTGCGCGGCGGGGATAATCGGCGCGGCGAGATTGCGCGGGCCTGGCGCTTTGGGCCGGTGGTGCTGGCGGAGGATTTCATCCCCGGGCGCGAGCTGACCGTGGCGGTGATGGGCGACCGCGCGCTGACCGTGACCGAGATTGAGACGCATCTGGCGTTTTACGATTACGAGGCGAAATACGCGGCCGGTGGCAGCCGGCATGTGCTGCCAGCGGCGGTGCATCCGGCGGCGGCGGCCGAGGCGATGCGCGTGGCGGTGGCGGCGCATGCGGCGCTGGGCTGCCGGGGCGTGAGCCGCAGCGATTTCAGGTACGACGACACGGCGGGAGAACCGGGGCGGCTGGTGCTGCTGGAGGTGAATACCCAGCCGGGCATGACCGCAACCAGCCTGGTGCCGGAACAGGCGGCGCATTGCGGCATCAGCTTTCCCGATTTGTGTGCATGGATGGTGGAGCAGGCCTGCCATGGCGCGTAGCACCCAGCGCCGCCCGCGGGGCGGTGAGGCGACGATGGAGCGGCCCTCGAAGCTGCGGCTATGGCTGCGGCGGCGCAAGGCGCTGCTGCGACCGGGCTTGCAGGTTCTGGCGGTGGCGGCGCTGCTGGGCGTGGCCGGCATGGGCGTGCTGGCGCTGGACCCGGCGGGGCGCTTCACCTGGTTGACCACGCGCATGGCCAGCATGGGGCAGAGCTTTGGCTTGGTGGTGGAGGAGGTGACGGTGGAAGGCCGGCGCCATGCCTCGCAGGCACAGCTGTTGCAGGCGGTGGGCGTGCAGCGCGGCGATGCCATGCTGGATTTTTCGCCCCAGGCGGCGCAGCGCCGGCTGGAGGCGCTGGGCTGGGTGGCCAGCGCACATGTGGAGCGGCATTTGCCGGGCAGCATTCTGGTGCGGATTGTGGAGCGCGAGCCCTACGCCGTTTGGCAGATTGGCAACCAGGCGCGGGTGATTGACGCCGAGGGCCGGGTGCTGAGCGATGATACCGAGAGCCTGCCGCTGCCGCGCGTGCAGGGCAGCGGCGCCAATATGCATGCGCGGCGGATGATTGAGCTGCTGCGCAGCATGCCGGAGCTGCGCGACCGCAC
>CANFIE010000476.1 GCA_947446625.1 Acetobacteraceae bacterium
GCATGGACCGCGACGTGCTGGTGAAGGGCCTGGTGGAACAGCAATACCGCCGGAATGACAGCTTCTTTGCCCGCGGCACCTTCCGCATCCGCGGTGAGACGGTGGACATCTGGCCCTCCCACCTGGAAGACCGCGCCTGGCGTATCTCGCTGTTCGGCGATGAGATCGACGGCCTCAAGGAGTTCGACCCGCTGACCGGCGAGATCACCGCCGAGATGGACAAGGTCAACATCTACGCCAACAGCCACTACGTCACACCACGCCCCACGCTCGCCCAGGCCATCAAGTCCATCAAGGCGGAGTTGCAAGAGCACCTGGCGGTGCTGGAAAGCCAGGGCAAGCTGCTGGAAGCCCAGCGCCTCGGCCAGCGCACGCAATTCGATATCGAGATGCTGGAGACCACTGGTTCCTGCAAGGGCATCGAGAATTACAGCCGCTACCTCACCGGCCGTGCTCCCGGCGACCCACCGCCGACGCTGTTCGAATACCTGCCGGAAAACGCCCTGCTGGTAGTGGATGAAAGCCACGTCACCATCGGCCAGTTGGGCGGCATGTATCGCGGCGACTTTGCCCGCAAGACCATCCTCTCCGAATTCGGCTTCCGCCTGCCCAGTTGCATGGACAACCGGCCGTTGAAGTTTGAGGAATGGGAAGCCTTCCGCCCGCAAACCGTCTTCGTCAGCGCCACCCCCGGCCCGTGGGAAATGGAGCGCGTGCACGGCGTCTTCGCCGAGCAGATCATCCGCCCCACCGGCCTGGTGGATCCCATCACCGAAATCCGCCCAGTGGAAGGCCAGGTGGATGACCTGCTGGCCGAATGCCGCGAGCAGATGAAGAAGGGCGGCCGCGTCCTGGTCACCACGCTGACCAAGCGCATGGCGGAAGACCTGACCGAGTACATGACCGAGGCCGGCATCCGCGTGCGCTATTTGCACTCGGATGTGGATACGCTGGAACGCATCGAAATCATCCGCGACCTGCGCCGTGGCGTGTTCGATGTGCTGGTCGGCATCAACCTACTGCGTGAGGGGTTGGATATTCCAGAATGCACTCTTGTCGCCATCCTCGACGCCGACAAGGAAGGCTTCCTGCGTAGTTTCACCAGCCTGGTGCAAACCATTGGCCGCGCCGCCCGCAATGCTGAAGGCCGCGTGGTGCTCTACGCCGACCGCATGACCGACAGCCTGCGCAAGGCGCTGGAGGAAACCGACCGCCGCCGCACCAAGCAAACCGCCTGGAACCTGCAGCACGGCATCACCCCCACCAGCATCAAGCGCGACATCGCCGATGTGATGCAGAGCGTTTACGAGCAGGACTACGTGACGGTGGATGCGGTGGAGGGCGACGCCGCCAGCCACTTCGTCGGCAAGGATTTGCGCGCCAGCATCACCGAGTTGGAAAAGCGCATGCGCGCCGCCGCCGCCGACCTGGAATTCGAGGACGCCGCCCGGCTGCGTGACGAGATCAAGCGGCTGGAGTTGCTGGAACTCGGCGCCGAGGCCGCTCCCGCCCTGGCCGTCAACGCCTCCGGCCGCAGCCTGCGCGACACCACCCCCCGAGGCGCGGACTGGAAGCCCAAGCCGCTCGGCCCCGGCGGCGGCGGCTACGACCCGAAGAAGATGAAGCGCGGCCGCAAGCGGTAGGGCATTCGCCCTGCCAGCATGTTCAATCGCGCAAACTACCCCTTCCGGTAACGCAGCCCGTAAGGGGTTTGCGCTAAACCTTCTTCATGTTCCAGAACACCGTGAACGGCGCCTCCAGCGCGCCCTGCACATTGGCGCGGTAGGCTACCGGCCACACATAGCTGCCCAGATTGGCGAAGGGCGGGCTGGCATAATACCGCCGCTGAATATCCGCCGCCTTGGCCTGCTGCGCCGGCAGATCCGGCGCCTGGAACCAGGCCTCAATCAGCGCCACCATCTCGGCATCCGGCGCCTGGCCCAGCAGCGGCACATGCGCCGCCGGGCTGGCGGTGCCCACCCCCTGCCAGGTCAGCGGGAAGCAGCTCCAATTCGTCGCCTCGGTACGTTCGCGGCTGCGCCAGCGGGTGAACATGGTGCCCAGGTCCATGGCCTGGAAATCCACGTTCAGCCCAAGCGCCGTCATCATCTGCCGCGCCACCAGGCCCATGGCGTTCAAATGCGGCGCGTCGCTTGGCACCATCAGCACCACGCGCTCGCCCTTGTAGCCGCTCTCCTGCACCAGTCGCCGCAGCGTCGCCGGGTCGCGCGCCGGCAATGTCTCCTGCCCCGCCGTGCTGGCCATGTTGGAGCCAGGGGTGAAGATGCCGGTGCCGGTGGTGAACAGGCCGGTATCATCCCCCACCGCCGCCTGCATGAACTCGCGCTGGTCCACCGCCGCAATCACGGCGCGGCGCAGCGCCACATTGTCAAACGGCGCGGTGGCGTTGTTGAAATGCAGATAGGCCGACCAGCCAAAGCCATCGGTCTTCTGCAACCGCACATCGCGCTGCCGCCGCAGCCGCGGCATCAGGTCAAACAGCGGGCGTTCCATGTAGTCCACCTCGCCACGCTGCAAGGCGGCGGCGGCGCCGGCGGGGTCCGGCATCGTGGTCCATTCCACCCGGTCGAAATGCACCACCTTGCCCCCGGCCAGGTAGTTCGGCGGCTCGTTGCGCGGCACATAATCGGGGTTGCGGCGAAACGCGGCGGAAGCCCCGCTCACCCATTCATCCTTCTGCCACAGGAACGGCCCGCTGCCGACAATCTCCTTCACCTCGGTGAAGGCGCTGGTCCGGCTGATCCGTTCCGGCATCACCCAGGGTTCGGTCAGGCCGCGCAGCATCTGCGGAAACGGCCGCTTCAGCCGAATCTCAAAGCGCTTGTCGTCCAGCGCCTTCATCTCCTCCACCAGCGGCGCCATGCGCTGGCCAATGGGCCGGCGCTGCGCCCAGCGGGCAATGGAGGCAACGCAATCCGCCGCCAGCACCGCCTCCCCGGTGGAAAACCGCAAGCCATCGCGCAGCGTGAAGCTCCAGCGCAGCCCGTCGGCGCTCACCTCCTCGCCCGCCACCATCTGGCGTTGCGCGGTCAGGCTGGGGTCCAGCCCGTACAGGCAGTCATACACCATCAACGAGGCGGTCAGCGCCACCGCGCTGGAGGACCAGATGAAGTCCAGCGAGAACAAATCCGTGCTGGGCACGTAGCGCAGCACACGGGGGTTGCCCTGCGCCAGGGCTGGCCGGGCCAGCATTCCGGCGGCAAGGGCAGGCAGGGCACGGCGAGAAAGGCTGAACATGCGCGGCTCCCGGCAGGGTTCACGGCAAGGCCAGAGCCTGATCCGCGCCGGCGTAATCGCCGAAGCGGTGAATCAGCCTCTCAAATA
>CANFIE010000477.1 GCA_947446625.1 Acetobacteraceae bacterium
CGATGCGGCGGCGGGGGACCATGGCCTCGCGTTTCTCCTTCACCTCGGGGGCCTGGTAGAAAGCCTCCGACAGCGGGGTGCGGATGAAGCCGGGGCTGACGATGTTGCTGCGGATGCCGTCGGGCCCCCATTCCAGGGCGAGCTGGCGCGACAGCATGGCGACGCCGGCCTTGGAGGCGCTGTAGGCGCCCGAGCGCGGCTGCGGGTTGGAGGCGGCGATGGAGGCGGTGTGGACGATGGCGCCGCCGCCGGCCTTGAGCATGAGCGGGCGGAAGGCCTGGGCGCAGAGCAGGTAGCCGGTGAGGTTGACCGCGAGCAGCTGGTTCCAGAGTTCCAGGCTGAGTTCTGACAGCGGGCCGGCGCGGAGGATGCCCGCATTGTTCACCAGGATGTCGGCGCCGCCGAGGTCTCGGGCCACGCCGGCCGCCGCTGCGGCGATGCTGGCCTGGGAGGAAGTGTCGGTCTGGTAGGCGGCGGCGCGGCCACCGCTGGCGTTGATCTGCGCCGCGAGTTGCGCGATGCCCTCGGCGTTGAAGTCCAGCAGCGCCACTTCGGCGCCGGCCTGCACGAAGGACAGCGCGATGGCGCGGCCAATGCCGCCCGATGCGCCGGTGACGACTGCTTTTTTGCCGGCAAGGCCCAACCAGTCCTGCGCCATGGCCGTTTTCTCCCGCTTTGTTATGGCGGGATGAGACGGCCAGTGGCGCCAGGGGTCAAGCCTTCAGGGCACGCGCGGCATCCACCGCGAAGTAGGTGAGCACGCCATTGGCGCCGGCGCGCTTGAAGCCGAGCAGGCTTTCCAGCATGGCGCGTTCGTATTCCAGCCAGCCATTGTTCACCGCGGCCATGATCATCGCGTATTCGCCGCTGACCTGATAGGCGAAGGTCGGCACGCCGAAACGTTCCTTCACGCGCTGGACGATATCCAGGTACGGCATGCCCGGCTTCACCATCACCATGTCGGCGCCTTCGGCCAGGTCCATGGCGACTTCGCGCAGCGCTTCGTCGGTGTTGGCGGCGTCCATCTGGTAGGTTTTCTTGTCGCCGCGCAGGGCCTTGCCGCTGCCCACCGCATCCCGGAACGGGCCGTAGAAGGCGGAGGCGTATTTGGCGGCGTAGGACATGATGCGGGTGTTGATCAGGTCCTCATGGTCCAGCGCGGCGCGGATGCGGCCGATGCGGCCGTCCATCATGTCGCTGGGGGCGATGACATCAATGCCGGCCTGGGCCTGGATGACGGCCTGGCGGACCAGAACCTCCAGGCTGTCGTCATTGTGGATGTAGTCGCCACGGATCACGCCGTCATGCCCGTGATCCGTGTAGGGGTCGAGCGCCACGTCGCCGACCAGGCCGACGCCGGGGAACTCCTTCTTCAGCAGCCGGGCGGATTGGCAGATGAGGTTGTTCTCATTCAGCGCCTCGGTGCCCTCGGCATCCTTCAGGTGCGGCGGCGTCATCGGGAAGATGGCGATGGCCGGGATGCCGAGTTTCGCCGCCGGTTCAACATGCCGCGCCAGGCGGTCCACCGTCACGCGCTTCACCCCAGGCATGGAGGCAACTTCGCTTTCCGCGTCGGTGCCATCCATGACGAAGATCGGCCAGATCAGGTCGTCGACCGAAAGGGTGTTCTCCGCCACCAGGCGCCGGGTCCAGGCATCATACCTGTTGCGGCGCATGCGGACGGCGGGGAAGGAACCCGGGAAGCGCGGTGTGCTCATGTGTTCAGACCTTGGCCAAAGCCTGGTCGAGGTCGGCCAGGATGTCGTCGATATGCTCGATGCCGATGGAGAGGCGGACATAGCCCGGGGTAACGCCGGTGCTGGCCTGGTCCTCTGCGGAAAGCTGGCTGTGGGTGGTGCTGGCCGGGTGGATCGCCAGGCTGCGCGCGTCCCCAATATTCGCCACGTGGTAGAACATTTGCAGGGCGTTGATGAAGCCCTGGCCGGCTTCCAGCCCGCCCTTCAGCTCAAAGCCCAGCAGCGCGCCCAGGCCGCCCTTCAGCACCGCTTCGGCGCGGCGCTTGGATTCGCCGGTCTGGACGCTGGGGTGGATGACGCTGGCCACCTTGGGGTGGGCGGCCAGGTGGGCGGCCACGCGGATGGCGTTGGCGCAATGGCGCTCCATGCGCAGCGGCAGGGTTTCCAGCCCCTGGATGAACTGGAAGGCGTTGAACGGGCTCATGGCCGCGCCGAGGTCGCGCAGCAGGGTGGTGCGCATCTTGAGAATATAGGCGATGGGGCCGAGCGGCTTGACCGCCTGGGTCCAGACCACGCCGTGGTAGCTGGGGTCCGGGTTGTTCAGGGTGGGGAAGCGGCTGCCGCCGGCCTCCCAGTCGAAGTTGCCGCCATCAATGATGATGCCGCCGATGCTGGTGCCGTGGCCGCCGATGTATTTGGTGGTGGAGTGCATCACCACCGCGGCGCCGTGCTGCAAGGGCTTGCAGATGATGGGCGCGGCGGTGTTGTCCATGATGAGCGGCACGCCGAGCTTGCGGCCGATGGCGGCGACTTCCTTGATGGGGAAGACCTGCAGCTTCGGGTTGGGCAGGGTTTCGGCGTAGTAGCACCGGGTGCGGGCGTCGGTGGCGCGGGCGAAGGCTTCCGGGTCGGCCGGGTCGACGAAGCGGACCTCAATGCCGAAGGCCTTGAAGGTATTGGCGAACAGGTTCCAGGTGCCACCGTAAAGATCGGTGGAGGAAACGATGTTGTCGCCGGCTTCGCACAGGTTCATGACCGCGAAGCTGGTGGCGGACTGGCCCGAGGCGACGGCCAGGGCGGCGGCGCCACCCTCGATGGCGGTGAGCCGGGTTTCCAGCACATCGGTCGTCGGGTTCATCAGGCGGGTGTAGATATTGCCCAACTCGGCCAGGCCGAACAGGCGGGCGGCGTGGCCGGTATCCTGGAATTGGAAGCTGGTGGTCTGGTGAATGGGCACCGCGACCGAGCCGGTGGTGGGGTCGGCGCGGTGGCTGCCACCGTGCAAAGCCAGGGTTTCGGGGTTGGTAAACACCGGTTTGGTCATGGCTGCCTCTCCCACGCGGGTTTTTGTGCGGTGTTTCGTGCCACTTCGCGGCCCCGGGCGAAAGGGGGCTTTCCTGGCACGCATGGCCGGGTTGCATGGCGGGGCCGGTGGATTTGTTTTCCCCAAACCCGGGAAGTGGTAGAGGGCCGGCATGAATCCGGCAGAAACCCCCATTGCCATCGGCGCCGACCACGGCGGCGAAGGCCTGAAACAACATCTGGTGACGCTGCTGCAGGCGGCTGGTCATGTGGTGACCGATTTCGGCACCCATGGCGGCGCCTCGGTGGATTATCCCGATTTCGCCC
>CANFIE010000478.1 GCA_947446625.1 Acetobacteraceae bacterium
ATCGGGCTTTGTCCGTCAAGCATGGCCAAAATGAAAATCAGGACATCCCATTATTTTTTGGATCCTTTCGGAATGAATTCACGTGAATTCCGCCTGACCAGAGTCTTCACGCCATGGGGCCCCTTGGAAGGGATGCTGCGGGGCTCGCTCGGCCGGGTTCGCCGAAGCGGCGGTCCTCGGTTGGCGCCGAGGGCCTACCAGATCTCGCCCAGGCGGCGCTGGGCGACCTGCGCGGCCTGGGCGCCTTGCCGTGCGGCCATCCGGTACCAGCGAATGGCCTCGGGCTGGTGGGCCGCAATGCCGTGGCCCTGTTCGTACATCAGGCCAAGATTGCTCTGCGCATCGGCATAACCATGCGCCGCCGCCAGCAGGAAAAGCCGCACCGCCTCGGCCTGGTCGCGTGGCACGCCGTGGGCATCGGCCAGCATGTGGCCCAGCGCGGTTAGGGCGCGGGAATAGCCTTGGTCGGCGGCCAGGCGGTAAAGCCGCACGGCCTCGATATCGTCCCGCACCAGGCCGCCCAGGCCGCTGGCGTACATAAGACCCAGCCCGGTTTGGGCCGGCGCGTAGCCCTGCGCGGCAGCCTGGCGAAAGCTGGCCACGGCGTCCAACTGCTGGTGCATGCGGAACTGCGCCAGTCCGTGCTGGAACTGAAACCGCGCCTCCTGCGGCGCGGCGCGCAGCGCCTGTTGGCAGGCCTCCAGGGCAGCGGGGGCATTGGTGCTGTCCAGGTCCACGCCTTCGGCAAAGGTGGGTATGGCACCCATGGCGCTGCGTGGCGGCTGGGCCAAGCGGTCGCATTCATGCGGTGAAACCGGCTGGCCCTGGCGGGCCGTGATGGTGGCGGCTGGCGGCAGGGCGGGTTCCGGCCGGGGGCGCGGGGTGGAGAGCGGCGCCGGGCCGCGCGTTGGGGGGGCTGGTTCGGCGCTGGCAGGTGGCGGCGGGGCGGCATGCGCCAGGACTTGTGGCGGTGCGGTGGCGCTGGGTGTGGCGCGCAGGAACAGCCGGCCGCTCATGGTGGAGTTGACCCAAGGGCGCTGCGCCCCGGCGGTGGACTGGTTCACCGCCTCACCCACATCGCCCAGCACCAGCCGAATTTCGTCGCCAGGGCGGGGCAGGAATTGCAACAGGGCGGCGGTGAACGGGCTGTTGGGGCCGCGCCCGTCAGAGGCGGTTTTGCCGGGCGCGGCGGCGAAGGCGATGACGGTACCTTCCGGCAGGTTGGCCTCGGCCGCCAGGCCCACGGCGCCGGCGCCCCGCGTGGGGTCGTTGCGCGTCATCTGCTGCGCCAGCGGGTTGTCGCGGCAGGCGTCCAGCAGCACCACCTTCAGCCGGGCGCGGTTCATGGCGCGCAGCACCTGCTCCATGGGAATGGTCTGGCGCAGCACATCGCGCTCATGGTCGAAGCGCGCATCCACCGGCACCAGCAGGTTGGCGCCGTTCAATTCCAGGCCGTGGCCGGCGTAGAAGAACAGCGCCACATCGGCATTGGCGGCCAGCTTTTCAAAGCGGTCCAGGGCGCGGTCCATTTCGGCCAGCGTGCCGTTCAGCACGGGGGAAACAACCTCGAAGCCCAATTGCTCACGGAGCATGGTGGCAATCTGCTCGGCATCATTGCGCGGGTTGGCCAGGGCCTCGAAGGCGCCATAGGCACTGTTGCCGATAACCAGCGCCACGCGGCGCTCGGCCTGGACCGGCGTGGCGCCGGCCAGCAGGGCCAGCACCGGCAGGGCCAGCACCAGAAGAACCCGGGCGAGTGGGTAATTGGCAAGCCGGCGACGGGGCGCCTGCATGGTGGGGTTTCTCCGGGGGGAGGCAGTGCGGCGCCGGGTGAGTCCGGGCCTGCCACTCAGCCAACGCGCCAAGGGAGGCGACGGTGGCATTGCCACAGGCGGATACCTGGGCGGCGCCGGCTTTGCTGTGGCGGCGCCGGCCGTTACTGCGCTGTGCCGGGCCAGCGGCCGGCCTGGCACGCAGCCGCCGAGGCAACGGATTACGCCGGCCTCATGCGGCCGCGGCCAGTTGTGGCCGGCGCATGAGTACAATCCGGTATTGCCGCTGCGCGGGCGGCTGCAAACATTGGGGCTGTGGAGCGTTCTACGACCATGCCACGCATCCGGAGTCCCCGCCGATGAAACTGCTGCGCATTCTGGTGCTGGAGGATGAGCCGGTATTGGCCCTGCTGCTGGCCCGCGTGCTGGAAGGCATGGGGCATAGCGTTTGCGCCATTGAAGCTGGCGCCGAGGGCGCCGTGCAGGCGGCGACGCAGGAGCACCCGGACCTGGTGCTGGCCGATATGCGCCTGGCCAATGGCTGCGGGGTTTCCGCCATGGAGGCGATTTTGCGGATTTGGCCGGTGCCGCACGTGTTCATCAGCGGCGATACCGAGGCGGTGCTGGCGCGGCGGCCTGGTGCAGTGGTGCTGCGCAAGCCGGTGCGGGTGGAGGAATTGGCCTGGGCCATGCAGCGCGCCTGCGACCCACCGGGTGGCGCGGTGATGGCCGGATGAGCAAGGCCCGCCAGCCGGCCGCCAGACAGCAGAAAAGGCAGGGCTTACGCCACTGCCTTTCCGTTGAAGCGATGCTGCGCCAGGCTTCAGGCGAAGAGTTGGTCCTGCACCACCACATGCGCCAGGCCCTGGTGGCCCTGGGCGTCGGTGGCGGAAACCCAGAGCCATTCGGCCCCAGGGGTGGCGCCGGCATGCAGGGTCAGGCTGGCCAGTTCCGTGTTGATGGCAGCCATGCTGCCGATGAGGGTGAGCGAGGTGGTGTCCTCCCCGGCATGGGTGACGCCAGCCGTGGCGGTGGTGTGCAGCAGGCCGGCATTGTCGCTGACCACCACCGTGAAGCTGGCATTGGGCAGGCTGGCGGCAAAGCTGATGCCGGACAGCGCCTGGGTGGTGCCAACCACCAGGCTGAAGCTGGCAGGTGCCGTAACCACCGGGGGCGCCGCGGCAACGGCCGGGGCGGAGGTGGTATCGGTAACCACCACATGGCCCAGCGCCTGGTGGCCCTGGGCATCGGTGGCGGAAACCCAGAGCCATTCGGCGCCGGCCGTGGCGCTGGCATGGTAGGTCAGGCTGGCCAGTTCCGTGTTGATGGCGGCCAGGTTCCCGGTGAGGGTGAGGCTGGTGGTGTCCTCACCGCTATGCGTGACGCCAGCGGTGGCGGTGGTATGCAGCAGACCGGTATTGTCGCTGACCACAACGGTGAAGTTGCCGTTGGCCAAGGTCTCGGCCACGCTGATGCCCGGCAGGGCGTGGGTGGTGCCGGCTGCCAGGCTGAAGCTGGCCGGGGTGGTGACCACGGGCAGCCCCG
>CANFIE010000479.1 GCA_947446625.1 Acetobacteraceae bacterium
ACCATCCAGGGCAACATGGTCAACAGGTCGGACATGACGGGCTACTCCAGCTTTGCAGCGCAACCTAACGGCGCTGTCATCTGCCAGTGTATCTAGATTACAGGCCGGTTATTTTCCACCCATTATTTTGACACCCAGCCATGCGCTGAGTGGTCAGGTCGGGTTGCCCTCAACCCGGCGGCGCAATTCCTGCCGGCGGGTGGCGCCGCCGGGCAGGCGGGGGTTGATGGCCAGGGCGGCTTCCAGGCTGCGCAGGGCGCCGGCCAAATCCCGCGCTTCCTCCTGCATGGCGGCCAGGGTGACCAGGGCGCCCCAGTGGCGCGGCTCCAGGCGCAGGGCTTCCTGCAAATCCCGCGCGGCGGCCGGAAAGGCGCCCAGCTTGGCCTGGGCCTGGGCGCGCAGGTGCCAGGCTTCAGCCACTTCCGGCCCCAGGGTTATGGCGGCGTCGCAATCCTCCAGCGCGTCCTCGGCCTGGTTGGCGGCCAGGTTGCGGATGCCGCGGTTCATCAACAGGGTGACGCTGGGGGTGATGGCCTGGCCCCAGAGCTGGCGGATGCGGCCTTCCACCAGGGCGGCGCCGGCCGAATCGGGGGCGTCCTTCAGCGCGGCGAAGGCGCGGTCCAGCTCGGCGCGGCGGGCCTCGGGGCCGCGTGGGGCGGGGCGTTCGGCGGGCGGGCGCGGTGCGGGCGTGGGCGCGGGCTGGCCCCAGGCCACGGCAAGCGGGGCGGGGGCGAGCAAGGTGGCGGCGAGCAGCAGGGCGGGCAGGATGGTGCGGCGCATGGCGCCAGACTCGGCCGGGCAGCGCCGCAGTGCAAGGTGAATGCGGTGGCGGCAAACAAAGCCAGCGCACGAAATGCGCCCGGCGGGGCGCAAATGCTCTACCGGCCCAGCCGAATGCCGGCGCGCTGCACGATGTCGCGGAACTTGTCGCGTTCGCGCCGCAGGAAGGCGCTGGTGCTCTCGGGCGTGGAGGCCTCCGCGGGATCCACCCCGGCGGCCACCATGCGCTGGGCGGCGCCACTGTCGGCCAGGGCGGCGCGGGCGGCGCGGGAGAGGGTCTCGGCAATGGCCGGCGGCAGGCCGCGCGGGGCGACCAGCACGTTCCAGGTGATGATCTCGAAGCCCTTGAGGCCGACTTCGTCCAGCGTGGGGATTTCCGGAAAGAGCGGGTGGCGTTGCAGGCTGGAGACGGCCAGGCCGCGCGACAGGCCGTCCCTCATATGCGGTGCGGTGGAGGCGAGGACTTCGAGCGAGTAGTCCACCTCACCCTTCGCCAGCGCTTCCATCACCGCCGAGCCGCCGCGATAGGGCACGTGTTCCGATTGCAGGCCGCCGGCCAGCAGCTTCATGTATTCGCCGGTAAGGTGGCCGATGCCCCCTGCCCCGCTGGTGGCCCAGGTGTAGCGGCCGGGGCTGGCCTTCACGTCATCAAGCAATTGCCGGGCGGTGTGCCAGCGCGAGTTCTGCGGCACCACCAGCACGATGGGGCCGCCGCCGATGACGGAGATGGCGGAGAAGTCGGTGACGGGGTCGTAGGGCGTTTGCTGCGGCAGGGCGGCCGGGTTGGTACCCAGGGCCGAGGCCGAGGCGGCGAGCAGGGTATAGCCGTCCGCCGGGCGGTGGCGGACCCATTCGCTGCCCACGCTGCCGCCGGCGCCGGCGCGGTTTTCCACCACCATGCGGGCATTGGGGCCCAGGTTGGGGGCCATGCGCTCGGCCAGGATGCGGGCGGCGATGTCGGTGCTGCCGCCGGCCAGGAAGGGCACCACCACGCTGATGGGACGGTCCGGGTAGGTGGCCTGGGCGCGGGCCGGCAAGGCCAGGGCCGGGAGGGCGGCAGGCAGGGCGAACAGGTGGCGGCGGCGCATGGGGTGGTCCTTCTTCCCGGCTGGCTTCCCGGCTGGCGTCTGATCAACGCCGGTGGAATCACCGGCGGCGTGACTCAGCCGCCCAAACAACGGCCTGGCGTCTGGCAGACGCCAGGGGGGAAGAAGGACCGCAGGCGCGGTTTGTCAAACCCCCCGGGCGGGAAAGTTTGAGCGACTGATTCACGGCTTTCGGCGAAACGCCTCAGCCGATCAGGCTCTATTGTTCTCTGACGAACATGATGCCCGCGCCGGTTTGCACCGGTTGCACCAGGAAGAAGCGGTTGAGGTCGAAATGCGTGGCGCGGCCGCGTTCCAGCGGCGGTTGCAGCCCCAGCAGGCCTCGATGCGAATACTGGTGCACCACGCAGCGGTTGGAGCCGGAGGCGGTGCAGAGTCGGGCGGTGTAAAGGTCTATCTTGCTGCGCGAGGAGCGGATGACGTCGCCGCCATCCACCGTGGTGCGCGCCACCCAGATGGGCATGGCGTTGAGGCAGGCGGCTTCCTGCGGGTAGGCGGCGTAGAGGTATTCACCCCAGACCGAGGGGGTGGTGTACATCAGCACCAGCGTGCCAGGCAGCGCGTCCTGCACGCCCTTCACCCAGGCACACACCGCCTTGGCGTAGAACCGGCCGAAATAGATCCTGGCATTGTCGTTCGGCGGCTCGGGGTCGAGCTTCTGTTCGATGTCCACCGCCAGCACGCGGGCCTGGCTGCGGATGGAAAGGTCCGGGTTGCGGACCGTGACCACCGGCATTTCGGTCATGCCCAGGCGGCGCATGCGGGTGAGGAAGGCCTGCGCGCCCTCCTCACCCAGCCGCTGGAAGATGGTGAGGTTTTCGTTGATGGCGGCCTGGCTTTCCGGCGTGTCGCTCAGCCGGTTGTAGCGGGCCGGGTTGCGCAATTCCCCAGGGATGGGGAAGAAGTAATAGGGCAGCGGGCGCACATTCAGGCGGTCCAGCTCGGCGGCGTGGGTGTTGTACTTGTCATCCATGCGCACGAAGCTGAAGGCGGTGCCGCAGCGCGCCAGGGTGCGATAGTCCGGCCGGTTGTGCGAGGACAGGTCCACCCCCAGCAGGGTGCGCAGCGGGCGGCCATCGGCGCCACGCAGGGCGACATGGCCATTCACCACCACGCCGGTGTCGGTACCGTTCCAGGCTTCCCCAGGATTGGAGACGGCGCCCGGGGCAAAGGGGCCGGTGAGGTAGGGACAGGCGGTTTGGTCCATGCCCACGGGCAGGTTGGGGTCCTGCATGGCGCGGGGCGGTTCCTGCGCAATGTCCTGCGCCACCGGGGTGGCGGGCGGGGTGGTCGGCGGGGTGCTGGCCTGAGCCGGCGGGGTGCTGGCCGGCGGGGTAGCGGGGTCCGTGCTCGCCTGGGCCGGCGGGGTGCTGGCCGGTGGGGTAGCGGCCTGCGCCGGGGTGGCGGGGTCCGTGCTCGCCTGGG
>CANFIE010000480.1 GCA_947446625.1 Acetobacteraceae bacterium
GGCAGGCCTTCTGTAACCGCAGGCCGCCAGTAGAAACCCGCCCCGCCCGGCGCGCAATGCCGGGCGGGACGGGGGTAGGCTCAGATACCGGC
Organism: Acetobacteraceae bacterium; assembly: GCA_947446625.1. Taxonomy (GTDB): domain Bacteria; phylum Pseudomonadota; class Alphaproteobacteria; order Acetobacterales; family Acetobacteraceae; genus CAIMOR01. The sequence continues at coordinate 93 of CANFIE010000480.1, forward strand.
CTGGGTGACGAACTTGGTGTTCAGATAGGCCTCAATGGCCTCCGAGCCGCCTTCGCTGCCATAGCCGCTATCCTTCATGCCGCCGAAGGGCACTTCCGGCAGGGCCAGGCCCAGGTGGTTGATGGTGACCATGCCGGACTCGATGCCATTGCCCAGCGCATTGGCGGTTTTGGCCGACTTGGTGAAGGCGTAGCTGGCCAGGCCGAAGGGCAGCCGGTTGGCCTCCACCAGCACGTCGCCAATGTCCTTGAACGGGGAAATCATGGCGACGGGGCCGAAGGGCTCCTCGTTCATCATCCGGGCATCCTTGCCCAGGCCGGTGATGACGGTGGGCTCGTAGAAATAGCCCTTGTTGCCAATGCGCTCGCCGCCGGTGTGGACCTTGCCGCCCTTCTGCCGGGCATCGGCCACCAGGCTTTCCACCCAGGGAACGCGGCGGTCATGCGCCAGCGGGCCCATCTGGGTGCCGGCTTCCATGCCGTTGCCGATTTTTACGCTTTTAGCCGTGGCGACGAAGGTCTCCACGAAGCGGTCATAGCTGGCTTCCTGCACCAGGAAGCGGGTGGGGCTGACGCAGACCTGGCCGGCATTGCGGAACTTGGCGGCGGCGAGGGTCTTGGCGGCGGCGTCCACATCGGCGTCGTCGAACACGATGGCCGGGGCGTGGCCGCCCAGTTCCATGGTCACGCGCTTCATGTGCTTGCCGGCCAGCCCGGCCAGCAGCTTGCCCACCGGGGTGGAGCCGGTGAACGTCACCTTGCGGATGACCGGATGGGCGATGAGGTATTCGCTGATCTCAGCGGGCACGCCATAGACGAGGCTGATGACGTTACCCGGCACGCCCGCGTCGAGGAAACAACGTATAAGTTCGGCCGGGCTGGCGGGGGTTTCCTCGGGCGCCTTGACGATGATGGAGCAGCCCGTGGTGATGGCGCCGCTGAGCTTGCGGACCACCTGATTGATGGGGAAGTTCCAGGGGGTGAAGGCGGCGACGGGGCCGACCGGTTCCTTGATGACCAGCTGGTACACGCCCTCGGCCCGGGCAGGGATGACGCGGCCATAGGCGCGGCGGCCTTCCTCGGCGAACCAGTCGATGATGTCGGCGGCGGCGAGGGTTTCCATCTTCGCCTCAACCACCGGCTTGCCCTGCTCCTGGGTCATCAGCGGGGCAATCATGTCGGCGCGGGCGCGGACGAGATCAGCGGCCTTACGCATGATCTTGTAGCGGTCGAAGGCCGAGACCTTCTTCCAGATGGCGAAGCCCTTCTCGGCGGCGTCCAGCGCCTCGTCGAGGTCGGCCTTTTCGGCGTGGGCGACGGTGCCGATGACTTCCTCGGTGGCGGGGTTGAGCACCGGAATGGTTTTACCGGAACGCGCCGCGCGCCATTCGCCGTTGATGTACAGCTGGGTGTTTGGATAGCTCATGGCGCCGTGCTCCTGCGGATTTTGGCCGGGGTTGGTCCCGGCGAAGTGGGGCGGAGTTTGGCGTTATCAAGCGCCGCTGGCAACGCGGGGTGGCGCTTGTTTGAGCGGCTGATTCACGGCGCCGGTGATTCCACCGACGAGGATCAGGCGCTGCGCTTTACGATTTTACGCTTTTACCAATTTACCCGCAGCGCGGCGCCGAAGCGCGGGGCCGGCGGCAGGCTGGTGGCGGCGCGCCAGACGCGGCCGAGCCGGGCGGTGATGCCGAGGCGGAAGGGCTGCGGGCGCTTGGGCATGGGCGGCATGACCGGGAATGGCGTGCTGGGCCGGCGGGCGCGGGAGAGGCGCAGCGGCTGCAATTGCTGGAAGGCCGGCGGGCAGGGAACAAAGGCCAAACGCGGGGCTGAGTTTTCCATTTCCATGTCCTCAACGGGCTTGATGATGAGAACATAGTTGGAACTTTAACTGCTTTCAAGCCTTTTTATCCACAGGCAGCGCGGTACGGAATGAGAACCGTTTAGTTGCGTTTCAGGAGGGAGAAGCTGCGTATACAGGAGCAGCCGGCTACCACTGCCGATCGCGGGCCTCGTTCAGCGCCGCGATGACATTGCGCTGGCTGGCATGGCGGCGGCGCAGTTTCGCTTCATCGGTGGGCAGGGTGGCGCAGCGCAGGTTTTCCACCGCGAAGCGCAGGAAGGCGGCGCGCTCGGCATTGGTGGCTTCCTCGCCGGCCAGGTGGGCGCAGTTCAGCCGGCGTTCCAGAAACAGGAACACGGCGCGGGGCTGTTCGCGCTGGGCCTTGGCCAGCCATTCATCAATGCCCTGGGCCGCCGCCGGCCGGGCCAGCGGCAGCAGGACCAGGGCTAACAACCATTGCCTCATCCCGGCTGGCCCTTTTTGTGCGCCACCAGCGCCATCAGGCGGCGGTCGCGCCAGGCGCTGCGTTCCTCGATGCGCCCGGCTTCCAGCGTGGCGCGGCGGGCGGCGGCAACCTCGGCCACCACCGGGCCGCTGAAGGGGAACGGGGCTTGTTCCTCGGTGATGGCGCCCATCAGCGGGCCGAAGCGCTCGGCGTAGTCGGCCACGCCGCCGGGGGCGTTGAGGTCGATGGTCTCGAAGGGGCCCATGAAGGACCAGCGCAGGCCCAGGCCGTCCTTGACGCAGGCATCGACATCCTCGGGCGTCATCACGCCATCCCGCACCAGGCGGAAGGCTTCGGCGACGAGCGCGGCTTGCAGGCGGTTGAGGACGAAGCCGCGCGTCTCCTTCAGCGCCACCACCGGCACCTGGCCGACGCGGTCCATCAGGGCGCGGGTGCGGGCAATGGCCTCGGGCGCGGTCCAGGGGGCGCCGACGATTTCTACCAGCGGCACGAGGTAGGGCGGGTTGACCGGGTGGGCGACCAGGCAGCGGGACTGGCCGCGCAGATTGCCGGTGAAATCACTGGCCGGGATGCCGCTGGTGGAGGAGGCGAGGATGGTCTCGGGGGCGCAGAGGCGGTCGAGTTCGGCGAAGAGGTGCTGCTTGGGCTCCAGGCGCTCAGGGCCGTTTTCCTGCACATGCACCACGCCTTCCACGCAGGCGGCCAGGGTGGGGGCAGCGCTGATGCGGGCCAGGACGGTGGCCGGAGCTTCGGTGATGAGGCCGGCGGCGTGGCCGACTACGCCGAGCGCTTCGGCCCGCTGCTGGGCGCCATCCCCGAGGAACAAGCCCCGTTCCCCTTCCGCGGCCCGGTGGTGGCCGAGGTTGCCGCCGCCCGCCGCGCCACGCTGGAAGCCGGGCGCA
>CANFIE010000481.1 GCA_947446625.1 Acetobacteraceae bacterium
CACCACCGCCCTGCCGGTGGCCTACGCCAAATAGGCTGGCCGGCTTTACCCGCGCTTAACCTCTGTTCGGCTAAAAGCATCAGGCCGCCCCGGTGGGCGGATGGTACGCTTCTCGCCAGAACGGCGCCTGGGATGGGAAAGCCCATGCCTACCGCCGACTGGACCAAGAACGACTGGAACGCCCTGGCCGATGACGTGCAACTCGCACTCTCGCGCGAAGCCCTGCGCCGGGCCGCCGATACCCTGGCCGAACACGCCGAATTGCTGGCGCTGGAAATGGAGCACGGCACGCTGAACGACCGCGGCGGGCCCGATGCGCTGCGGCTTTTCGCCGCCGTGGTGCGCGCCACCAACCAGGACGCCTTCGGCCCCGTGGGCCATGCGTAAAGCCGGGCGTTGAGCACAACGCGGCAACGCGCTATCCCTGCCCCCGCGCCGGGTTAGCACAGCGGTAGTGCAGCGGTTTTGTAAACCGAAGGTCGGGGGTTCGATCCCCTCACCCGGCACCAACAACCGCCGGAAAGCGCCGCATGAACAGCCCCGCCGCCGACCTGTTCGAAACCATGCGCACCACGCGCAGCATGCGCCGGCTGAAGCCCGACCCGGTGCCCGACAGCGTCCTCGCCCAGGTGCTGGAAGCCGGCACCTGCGCCCCCAGTGGCGGCAACCAGCAGGGCTGGCGCTTCCTGGTGGTACGCGACCAGGGCATCAAGGACGCGGTGGCCCATTGGTACCGGCGCGGCTGGCATGAGATTGTCGGCCCGCGCTACCGCGCCAGCGGCGGCGCCCCCGGCAGCACACCGGAAGCCTTCGCCCGCATGCTCAGCGCCGCCGAGCACCTGGCCGACCACATCCACGAAGCCCCGGTCTGGATCGTGCCCTGCGGCCCCGGCGCCAATACCACGCGCTCCTCCGGCGCCAGCATCTATCCGGCGGTGCAGAACATGCTGCTCGCCGCCCGCGCGCTCGGTCTCGGCGCCACCCTCACCACGCTGTACCTGCTGTTCGAGAAGGAAGCCGAAGCAGCGCTCGGCCTGCCCGAGGGCATCCACTCCTTCGCCATCCTGCCCATCGGCTGGCCGCGGGGGAAATTCGGCCCGGTGCGCCGCGCGCCCCTGGAAGAAGTGGTTTATGCTGACCGCTGGGGCCAGGCCTGGTCCGCCAGCCCATAATCGCCCGGAGGAATTCCATGTCCCTCGCCCAAGCCCGCCGGCTCGCCCTGACCCTGGTGGCCCTTGCCATGCCGGCCGCCACGGCCCTGGCGCAAACCCCGCCGGCAGGGCGCCCCGGCGCCCGCCCGGCCACGCCGCCCGCCGCCCCTGCCGCCGCCGAAGCCCCCGGCAGCCCCTGGCAGGTGAGTTGCGCCCCGGCCACAGACCCCGCCGCCACCGGCCGAGACTGCCAGATCGCCGCCACCGTGGCGCTGCGCCAGAGCAATGAGCGCCTGGCCCGCGTCATCATCCGCCGCCAGCCGGAAAGCCGCTCCCTCACCATGGTGTTCCAGCTGCCGCACGGCGCCTGGCTGCCCACCGGCGTGCAATGGCAGGTGGATGAAGGCGAGGCCCAGCGCCTGGCCTTCCAGACCAGCGACGCCGAGGGGCTCTACGCCGGCATCGCCATTACGGATGACCTGCTGGCCGGGCTGCGGCGCGGCACCACGCTGCGGCTCGGCGTGGTCGCGGCGGCGCAGCGCCAGCTCATCAACATTCCCGTCCCGCTCGCCCGGCTCACCGAATCCTTCACCGAGTTCACCGCCCAGGAAAGGCATCGCTAGGCCCACCATGAAGCGCCTCCTCGCCCTGCTGCTGGCCCTGGCCGGCACCCTGCCCGCCACCCTGGCCACACCCGCCCACGCCGAATGGCCGGAACGCCCGGTCACCCTCGTCATTCCCTTCGCCGGCGGCGCGGCGGCCGATGTCATGTCGCGCAGCCTGCAGCCGCATCTGCAAGCCGCCTGGGGCCAGCCGGTTGTCATCGTCAACGTGCCCGGCGCCAGCGGCAGCATTGGCATAGACCGCGTGGCCAAGGCCCCGGCCGATGGCTACATGCTGGTGCTGCCCGGCGATGCCGGCGTGGTGGTGCGCCCCAGCATGGCCCCGCCCGTGCCGTATGACCCGCAGCGGGATATCGCCCCCATCACCATGGTGGGGCGCACGCCCAATGTCGTCACCATCTCCAGCCGCCTGCCCTATCGCAGCCTGGCGGAACTGGTGGCCGATGCCCGCGCCCGCCCCGGCATCCTCACCTATGCGCATGCCGGCAACGGCACCAGCCAGCATATCGGCGCCGAGGTGCTGAAGCAGATGGGCAGCCTCGACATCACCGGCGTGGCCTACCCGGTGGCCAGCCAGCAGCTGCTGGACGTGATGGAAGCCCGCGTCACCCTGCAATTCGGCAACATCATCACCCAGACCCCGCGCCTGCGAGACGGCAGCCTGCGCGCCCTGGCGGTTTCCAGCCCGCAGCGCTGGCCCAGCCTGCCGGATGTGCCCACCGTGGCCGAGCAGGGCTTCCCCGGCTTCGATGTCATGGCCTGGTACGGCCTGTTCGCCCGCGCCGGCACGCCCGATGCGGTGATCCGCCGCATCCACCGCGACTTCGCCGCTGCCCTGGCGCTGCCCGATATCCGCGCCCGCCTGGTGGATCTGGGCGTGGAAGTGGTGGCCAACACGCCCGAGGAATTCGCCGCCATCGTGGCGCGTGACATTCCCCGCATGCGTGACGTGCTGGTGCGCTCGGGCGCCATCGGCGGTTGATGCCAAGGCCCGGCGGGGCCATCTGAGGGTTGCCATGAACGTCTCGCTCAATCGCGACCTCCCCGCCGTGCAATTCCTGCCGCCCAAGCGCGCGGCCATGCCGGCTGACCGCCCCTTGCGGGTGGTCAGCCCCTTCGAGCCGAATGGCGACCAGCCCGCCGCCATCCGCACCCTGCTGGCCGGGATAGAGGCGCAGGAACGCGACCAGGTGCTGCTGGGCGTAACCGGCAGCGGCAAGACCTTCACCATGGCCAAGGTGATCGAGGCGATCCAGCGCCCCACCCTGATCCTGGCGCCGAACAAAACCCTGGCGGCGCAGCTTTACGGCGAGATGAAAAGCTTCTTCCCCGACAACGCGGTGGAATATTTCGTCAGCTACTACGACTACTACCAGCCCGAAGCCTACGTACCGCGCACCGATACCTACATCGAAAAAGACGCGCAGATTAACGAACAGATCGACCGCATGCGCCACAGCGCCACGCAGATGCTGTTGGAACGCAACGACGTCGTCATCGTCGCCAGCGTC
>CANFIE010000482.1 GCA_947446625.1 Acetobacteraceae bacterium
CGGGCCAGGAAGCGCTGCTGGAATACACCCAGACCAAGGCGGTTTGGATGGAGACGCGGGAGCAACCCGTGCTCGGCTTCGGTCATCGGCCCACGGAATCACCCTAGGAGCATCCCGCATGCAACGTCGCGATCTGTTCAAGGCCGGGGCCGCCGTGCCCGCGGCCATGGCCGCGCCGCTGGCCTCGCCCGCCAAGGCGCAGCCGGCCCGGTTGTTGAAGTTCATCCCGCAGGCCGATGTGGCGGTCATCGACCCCATTGTCACCACCGCCTACGTCACCCGGCACCACGCCTTCCTGATCTACGACACGCTGTATGGGCTTGATGCGCAGTTCCGCGCGCAGCCGCAGATGGCCGCCGGCCACACCATCGAGAATGACGGCAAGCTCGTCACCATCACCCTGCGCCCGGGGCTGAAATTCCACGACGGCGCCCCGGTGCTGGCGAAGGACGCGGTGGCCAGCATCAAGCGCTGGTGGGCGCGCGACGCCATGGGCCAGGCCCTGGCCCTGGCCACGGATGAACTGGTGCCACTGGACGACACGCGCTTCGTATTCCGGCTGAAGAAGCCCTTCGCCCTGTTGTTCGACGCACTGGCCAAGCCCGGCAGCCCGGTTTGCTTCGTGATGCCCGAGCGCATCGCGGTGCAGGACCCGAACGTGCCGTTCAAGGACATCATGGGCAGCGGCCCCTACCGCTACAAGGCCGACGAGCGCGTACCCGGCAGCCTGGTGGTGTATGAACGCAACACCGACTACGTGCCCCGCAGCGGTGGCGCCATTGAATGGACCGCCGGCCCGAAGGTGACGCATTTCGACCGCATCGAATGGCGCGTCATCCCGGATGCTTCCACCGCTGCCAGCGCCCTGACCAATGGCGAGGTGGATTGGTGGGAACAGCCGACCGCGGACCTGCTGCCGCTGCTGCGCCGCAACCGCAACGTGAAGACCGAGCTGTATGACCCGACCGGGCTGTTGGGCCTGTGCCGCTTCAACCACCTGCACCCGCCCTTCGACAATCCGGCCATCCGCCGCGCCCTGCTGGGCGCCTGCAGCCAGTCTGACTACATGAGCGCGGTGATCGGCACCGCCCCGGCGATGTGGAAGGACAAGGTGGGCTTCTTCCCGCCGGGCACGCCCTTTGCGTCTGATGCCGGGATTGGCCCGCTGGTGGGGCCGCGCGACTACGACAAGGTGAAGCGCGACCTGGCCGCCGCCGGCTACAAGGGCGAGAAGGTGGTGCTGATGGGCGCCACCGACTTCCCGACGCTGAACGCCTTGGCGCAGGTCTGCCTGGACATGCTGCAGAAGGCCGGCATGAACGTGGACTATGTCTCCACCGACTGGGGCAGCATTGTTACCCGCCGCGCCAACCGCAACCCGCCGGAGCAAGGCGGCTGGAACATCTTTCTCACCTTCTTCACCGGGTTGGACTTCTTCTCCCCCGCCGGTCACCTCGGCCTGCGTGGCAATGGCCTGGCCGCCTGGCCCGGCTGGCCCACCATGCCGAAGGTGGAGGAATTGCGCGCGGCATGGTTCGATGCGCCCAACCTGGCGGAACAGCAGCGCATTGCCCGGGAAATCCAGGCGGAGGCCTTCCAGCAGGTGCCCTACATTCCGGTTGGCGCCTATTTCCAGCCCTGGTCGTACCGCAGCAATATCAGCGGGGTGCTGAACGGCATGCCGCTGTTCTGGAACGTCCGCCGGGGCTAAGCGCGAAGGGGAGGGCAGGGTATCGCTTGCGGTATCTGCCCTCATTTTGCTTCACTCCCGGCGCAGGATGCCCCGAAGGGCACCAAACCGGGAGACAAGCATGCTTCGCCGCAACCTGATGCAGGGCGCCGCCGCGCTGGGCGCCGCCAGCGCCCTGCCGAATTTCGCCATTGCCCAACCTGCCAATTCGCGGGTGCTGCGCTTCATTCCGCAATCCGATATCGGCGTGCTGGACCCCATTTTTACCACCGCCTACGTCACCCGCAACCACGGCCTGCTGGTGTGGGACACGCTGTATGGCGTGGACAAGGACTTCAAGCCCCAGCCGCAGATGGTTGAGGGCCACACCATCTCGAATGACGGCCTGCGCTGGGAATTGAAGCTGCGCGACGGGCTGAAATGGCATGACGGCGCGCCGGTGCTGGCGCGGGACTGCGTCGCCTCCATCCAGCGCTGGCAGAAGCGCGACCCCATTGGCCAGGAACTGGCCGCGCGCACCGACGAACTCAGCGCTGCCGATGACCGCACCATTGTGTTCCGGCTGAAGAAGCCCTTTCCGCTGCTGCCCGACGCGCTGGGCAAGGTCGGCTCGCCGGCGCCGTTCATGATGCCGGAGCGGATCGCCAAGACCGACGCCTTCCAGCAGATCACCGAATATGTCGGCAGCGGCCCCTTCCGCTTCAACAACACCGAATCGGTGCGCGGCAGCCGCTTCATCTATGAGCGTTTCGCCGATTATGTGCCGCGCCCGGGCGGCACGCCCTCGATGATCTCCGGCCCCAAGGTGGTGAATTTCGACCGCGTGGAATGGCGCGTGACGCCCGATGGCGCCACCGCCGCCGCTGCCTTGCAGGCCGGCGAGGTGGATTGGTGGGAGAACCCGCCGAACGACCTGCTGCCGCCGCTGCGCCGCGACCGCAATGTGGGCATTGAGCGCGACACACTGGGGCTGCTCGGCTTTGGCCGCTTCAACCACATGCACGCGCCGTTCAACAACGCCAAGCTGCGCAAGGCGGTGCTGGGCGCCATTGAGCAATCCGACTTCATGACCGCCGCCTGGGGCACCGAGCGTGGCGCCTGGGCCGACAAGGTTGGCTTCTTCCCGCCCAACACGCCCTTCGCCACCGATGGTGGGCTTTCCGCCCTCACCACCCCGCGCGACCTGGACAAGGTGAAGCGTGAAGTGGCCGCCAGCGGCTACAATGGCGAGAAGGTGGTGCTGCTGGGCGCCACCGACTTCCCCATCATCAACGCGCTTTGCCTGGTGGGCGCCGAGATGTTCAAGAAAATCGGCCTGAACGTGGACTACGTGGCCAGCGACTGGGGCACGGTGGTGCAGCGCCGCGCCAGCCGCGAGCCGGCGGACAAGGGTGGCTGGAGCATCTTCTTCACCTATTGGTCGGCCTTCGATGTCATCAACCCCGCGGTGAACCAGACCGTGCGCGGCAATGGCGCCACCGGCTGGTTCGGCTGGGCCGACAGCCCGGCGCTGGAAGCCCAGCGCACCGCCTGGTTCGACGCCGCCGACCCGGCCGCCCAGGTGACTGCCGCCCGGCGCCAGCAGGAAATC
>CANFIE010000483.1 GCA_947446625.1 Acetobacteraceae bacterium
CAGCGGTCAGCCCGCACTGCAGGCTATCCGCGATCTCATCGCCGGCAACTTCGCCGTCGCCTGATCAGGCCGCACAGCGCCAACCACGTGAGCATTTACCCCAATAGTGCTACCATCAAGTATAGTCGAGCCTCAATGAATAGCGACCACAGGCTACCGTTGACTGACAGCCCATGGGCTTGCTCGGTAAACTTCACCAACGGCAGATAGGCCGAAAACTCACCCAGCAAGGTTGCATTCGCCAGAAACAACCATGTATATCTGTTTACCAGGAACGTCAGAACGGGCAATTCCGTAAACAGAACGCCCATAAAAACAACACACATCAGCACGCAAACCAGCAGCGCAGGGTAAATCCTGACAATCCTCTTCAGCAAGAATTCGCGCAAATTTCCATTTTCAACAAAACTTTTGGTAACCAAAAAACCACTTATGATAAAAAATATGTGCAATCCCGCCGCGCCAGCATAATAATAATTCAAAACAGACTTGAAAATATCAATTCCGTAGTCCCTGGGAGCCGCCACGAAGGGTGAATGGCCATAGATCACCAAATAGGCCGCGAAAAAACGCAAAATCATAAAATTATTGGAGCTTTCGGTCGCCTTTACCGCAACCAGCTCAGATAAACTGCGTCCCGACATGCAAAATACCTTTGCGTCATTCACGTTCCAGCCGGAAGGTGAATGCCCTCACCACTCAGACCTGCCTCATAAGCCAGAGTTGGCGCACACACGCCACGAAAACGGCTGGCGTCGGATGCCGCAGCCGAATTCCAAAAGCGATCAATAGCTTGCCCGAACTCACCAGCCCCGGAGAATAAGGCGGGCCAGCTGATTATTGTCAATCTGCAAGGCCATGCCTTTGCCGGCAGATCGCGACCAAGCAAGCAGCTACTGCCGGGCCAGCGTGTTGCCGGGCACCGCCACCCGTTCCCGCCAGTCCGCCACCATATCCCGCAGCGTCGTCTCCCATGGCATGGCGGGTGCCCAGCCCAGCAGGGCGGCGGCGCGGCTGGCGTTGCCCTCGGTGCGCAGCAGGTCGGTCGGGCGCAGCAGCGCGGCTTCGGTGTGCAGCGTGGCAGTAACGCCGCCCAGGGCCAGCAGGTCGCGCACCACATCGGCCAGCAGCCGAGGCTGGCCGCTGGCAATGTTCAGCACCGTGCCATTCTCCAGCGCCCCGCCCCGCGCCAGGGCGGCCACATAGGCGGCGCATACGTCGCGCACATCCAGCAGGTCGCGCCAGCGGTCCAGCGCGCCGGCCCGCAGCATCGGCTGCTGCTGGCCGGCGCCAATCAGCGCCACCTGCCGGGCGAAATTGGCCAGGGCATAATCCGCCGCCTGCCCCGGCCCGACATGGCCGAAGGGCCGCAGCACCAGCAGGCGCAAGCCGCGCAGCGCCATTTCCCTCAGCCCCAATTCCGCCGCCGCCTTGCTGGCGGCATAGGGGTTGGCCGGGGCCAGCGCCGCGCTCTCATCCAGCGCCAGCCCGGTACGAAAGCTCAGGCCATAAACCTCAGCCGAGGAGATGAACACGAACAGTGCGGCCGGATGCTCGCGCCGCACCACCTCAGCCAGCGCCAGGCTGGCATCCACGTTCAGCCGCCAGGTGCCGGCCGGGTCGGCGAAGGCGCGGGGCACATGGGCCTGCGCCGCCAGATGCAGCACCGCATCGGGCCGGGCGGCGGCCAGCAGCGCCGGAAACGCCTCGGGCGCCGCCAGATCCAGCGGCAGCAGCGCATCCGCCCCTGGCACCGGCCCTTCCCGAGACGTGGCCAGCAGCGTGGCGGCGGGAAAGGCCCGGCGCAGCGCCGGCAGCAAATGCCGGCCCACAAAGCCGCCGGCACCGGTCACCAATATGCGGCCAGGAGGCGTACAGCCAGGCGCTGCCATGGCTCAGCCCCCGGGGGCGGCAAGCCGCGCCAGGTCGGCCTCCACCATCTCCGCCACCATCTGCTCCAGCGAAATCTCCGGCACCCAGCCCAGCAGGCGTCGGGCCTTGGCGGCATCGCCGGTCAGCACATCCACCTCGGCGGGGCGCAGAAAGGCGGGGTTGGTGGTCACATGGTCCTGCCAGTTCAGCCCCACATGGCCAAAGGCCAGGGCGCAGAAATCCTGCACCGAGGCAGTGCGCCCGGTGGCGATGACGAAATCCTGCGGCTTGTCCTGCTGCAGCATCAGCCACATGGCACGCACATAATCCCGCGCATGGCCCCAGTCGCGCTGCGCCTCCAGGTTGCCCAGCACCAATTCCCGCGCCAGCCCCAGCTTTATCCGCGCCACGCCGTCGGTGATCTTGCGCGTCACGAACTCCAGGCCGCGCAATGGGCTTTCATGGTTGAACAGAATGCCGCTGTTGATGTGCAGGCCGAAGCTTTCCCGATAATTAACCGCCATCCAATGCGCGTAGAGTTTTGAGACGGCATAGGGGCTGCGCGGGTAGAAGGGCGTCGTCTCGCTTTGCGGAGTAGCCTGCACCAGCCCGAACATCTCGGACGAGGATGCCTGGTAGAACCGCGCCCGCGGCGCCTGCAATCGCAGCGCCTCCAGCATTTGCCCAGCGCCCAGCGCGGTCACTTCGCCGGTCAAATGCGGCTGGTGGAACGAGGTTTTGACGAAGCTTTGCGCCGCCAGATTATAAATCTCATCCGGCGCGGCTTCCGCCACCACGCGCAGCAGGCTGCCCAGGTCGGTCAGGTCGCCATCCAGCAGCGTCACCTGCTCGGCAATGCCCAACCAGCGCAGGCGCAGCGCGGCGCCCTCAGCTGTGCTGCTGCGGCGCACCAACCCGAATACGGTGTAGCCCTTGGCCAGCAGCAGCTGCGCCAAATACGCGCCATCCTGCCCGGTAATGCCGGTAATCAGCGCGCGCTTCATGGCCGCCTGCGCGGAAGTGAGTCCATACGTTCCTCGGGTGTTGCCGGCATGTGCCGCTTGCTTTCGCTGCAGCCAATCGTGTACCGCTTGGGCTTGTGTCGCGCCACTGCCCCTTGCCTCGGCATGGGTCCACTGCGGGTTTCGCCAGGGGGTTGGCGGCGCCCGATTCAGCAGTGGAAGGATCGGCCGGCCGTTGGGGGTCCGACGAAGCGTCATGGTTATCAGCAAATCCAGCCGGGCTTGGCCCGCTTTGGCATTGGCCGCACTGGGCCTGCTTTCGGCCTGCGGCACCCCGCCGGCTGCCCATCGCCCACAAACCGCCCGTTCCAGCTGGAACCGCCCCACCAGCTACGACCCGCCGGGCCCGGCTGCCGACCCCGGGGGCCCCTGGGTAGCCGAGGCGG
>CANFIE010000484.1 GCA_947446625.1 Acetobacteraceae bacterium
ACCACCAGATGGGTCGCGACCATGAGGTTGTTGACCAGCTTGGCCACCTGGCCGGCACCGGAAGGCCCAACATGCACAATGCGGGCGCAAAGCTTCTCCAGCAGCGGGCGCACCGCCTCCAGCGCGGCAGGCTCGGCACCCAGCATCATGGTGAGCGTGCCGGCCAGGGCGCCGGCCGGGCCGCCCGAGACCGGGGCGTCCAGGTAGTGGATGCCACGAGGCAGCAACCCCTCGGCGGCATTGCGCACAAAGCCGGCATCCAGCGTCGAGGTATCGATGATGGTGCTGCCTGCCGGCAGCGCGGCATACAGCTTCACCAGGGTGCTTGCCACGGCGCCGGCATGTGGCAGCGAGAAGATGACCACCGGAGCGATGCAGGTCTCCAGGCTGGTGGCCAGGGTGGCGCCGGCGGCGGCGGCCTCGGCGCGCTTGCCGGCATCCAGGTCCCAGGCCAGCACCGGTTCCCCCTGCGAGATCAGGCGGCGCAGCATGCCCCCGCCCATATTGCCAAGCCCGATGATCGCGACCATGCCATGTTCCTTGTGCGGTGCGGCAGCGTGGCAGCCGGGCCGGCCGGCAACAAGCAGGATGGCGACGGTGAGATTTGGCCTGAACGACGCGCAATGGCGCCTGCTGGGCGAGATGTTTCGCTTTGGCCTGGTGGGCGTGGCCGGCTTTGTGGTGGATGCCGGGGTGCTGCAAGGCCTGCTGGCCCTGGGCGCCGGGCCTTATGAGGGGCGGCTGGTTTCCTACGTGGCGGCAGCAAGCGCGACATTTTTGCTCAATCGGGCCTTCACCTTTCGCGACCGCCCCAAAAGCGCCACGCCAATGCGGCAATGGGTGTTGTTCCTGGCGCTGAACCTGGTTGGCTTCGCCTGCAACTACGGCACCTACGCGGCCCTTGTGGCCTGGGTGCCGCTGGTGGCGGCCTGGCCGGTCCTTGGGGTGGCGGCGGGATCACTGGCCGGCATGGTGGGGAATTTCCTGCTGTCGCGCCGGTTCGTCTTTGGCGCCACCGCGCGCTAACCTGCCTGTAGCAAGCCCCCGAGGGATTCGATGCCTGAGACCGCCGCACCCCGCATTGCCGTGCTGGTGCCCTGCTACAACGAGGAAGTGGCCATTGGCCGCGTGGTGCAGGCGTTCCGCGCCGCACTGCCGCAGGCCACGGTGTATGTGTACGACAACAACAGCAAGGACGGCACCGTGGCCGCCGCCCGCGCCGCCGGCGCCGTGGTCCGCACCGAGACCTTGCAGGGCAAGGGCAATGTGGTGCGGCGCATGTTCGCCGATATCGACGCCGACCTGTACCTGCTGGTGGATGGCGACGACACCTACGACGCCACCTCCGCCCCCGCCATGGTGCAACTGGCCGTGACGCAGCGGCTGGACATGGTGACCGGCGTGCGCAAAACGCCGGAGGAGATCGCCGCCGCCGCCTATCGGCGTGGCCATCAGTTCGGCAATGCCATGCTCACCGGCCTGGTGCGCGCGGTGTTTGGCGACCGCATCTCCGACATGCTCTCGGGCTACCGGGTATTCTCGCGCCGCTTCGTCAAAAGCTTTCCGGCGCTGGCCAGCGGGTTTGAGACCGAAACCGAGTTCACCGTGCATGCGCTGGAGTTGAAGCTGCCGGTGGGCGAGGTGGTGACGCCCTACAAGGAGCGTCCGGTCGGTTCCACCAGCAAGCTGCGCACCTACCACGACGGCTTCCGCATTCTGCGCATGATTCTGGCGCTGGTGCAGCGCGAGCGGCCCTTGCAGTTCTTCAGCCTGGCCGGGCTGGCGCTGCTGCTGGGCTCGGCCGGGCTGATGGTGCCGGTGCTGCTGCACTTCCTGGAAACCGGGCTGGTGCCGCGGCTGCCCACCATGGTGCTGGCCGTGGGGCTGGCGGTGATGAGCTTCCTGGCCTTCGCCTGCGGCCTGATTTTGGACACCGTGACCCGTGGCCGGCAGGAGGCCAAGCGCATGGCCTATCTTGCCGTGCCGGCGCCGGATTTCGATTAGGGCCTGATCCGCCCAGGCGGAATCGCCGGAGCGGTGAATCAAACTCTCAAGCAACGCTTCACGCCGCCGGTGGCAGCACCGGCGGCGTGAAGCGGCTACTGCTTCTCAATCCCCGCCCGCTCGGCCACGCGGCGCCAAGTGGCCACCTGGTCCGCCACAATGCGGGTGAAGGCGGCGGGGCTGTCGAATTTCGGAATGGCGCCCAGCACCGCCATGCGGTCCTGCACCGTGCGGTCCTGCATGGCCTTGTGCATTTCGCTGTTCAGGCGCTGCACAATGGCTTCGGGCAGGCCTACCGGGCCGGCAATGCCGGTCCAGGACATCACCTCAAACCCCGGCACCGTGGCGGCAATGGTCGGGGCTTCCGGCAGCAGCGGCCAGACCTGCGGGCTGGTGACGCCAATGGGCCGCAGCTTGCCGTCGCGAATCCCCGGGCCGGTGGTGGTGATGGTGTCCAGGTACAAATCCACCCGGCCGGAAAGCACATCCGGCAGCGGCGCGGTGCCGCCCCGGTAGGGCACGTGGTTCCATTGCATGCCCACGGTCTGCGCCAGCAATTCGCCGGCCAGGTGCTGCGTGGTGCCCACGCCGCTGGTGGCATAGGTGATGCTGCCGGGCCGCGCCTTGGCGGCGGTGATCACATCCGCCAGCGACTTCCACGGCGCATCGGCCCGGGTGGCGAGGGAGAGCGGAAACGCCACCCAGCTGCCAATAAACGTAAAATCCCGCACCGGGTCGAAGGGCAACCGGTTGTACAGCGCCGCGCTGGCGGTATGGCCGCCGGTCAGCATGGCCAGGGTATAGCCATCGGGCCGCGCCTTGGCGGTGGCGTCGCTGGCCAGGTTGCCGCCGGCGCCGGGCCGGCCTTCCACCACCACGGGCTGGCCCAGCGCCGCCGCCAGCGGGCCGGCGGCCAGCCGGGCCAGAACATCGCCGTTGCCACCAGGACCGAAGCCTTGCAGCAGGGTGATGGGCCGGTCGGGCCAGGTCTCGGCCTGGGCGCGGGCCAGGCTGGGCAGCGCCAGCAATGCGGCGGTCAGGGCCCTGCGGTGCATGCGGTCGTCTCCTCTTTGCGTTCTTTGCATTTGCGCCGATTGTGCGCGTTGAACCTGAGGGAAGGAAGCGGTTATGGCCGAAGTTAAGCCGGGTAACCTGGGTGAATACAGCCTGCAGGGCCGCGTGGCCGTGGTAGCGGGCGGCAGCAACGGCATCGGCGCCGCCACGATTCGCCGGCTGGCCGCCCAGGGCGCCACCTGCGTGGTGGGCTACAAT
>CANFIE010000485.1 GCA_947446625.1 Acetobacteraceae bacterium
CGCTATGGCTTTGGCCGGGTGGCACTGCTGGCGCTGGGCGCGGCGGTGGTGGCGGCCCTGCCACAGCTGATGGCTCCGCTGGCCACGCTGGCGCTGGCGGCTCCGGCGCTGGCGGCGCTGCTGGGGCTGGGCGTGGGGCTGCGGCTGCTGCCGTTGCCGCGTGGGCTGGTGCGGCGCCTCGCCGCTGCCTGAGACCGCCTGCGGCTGAGATGGAGATGCGGCACGCGCCGCCTGGCCGGGAGGCTGGGCGGCGTTTTTGCTGTTTGCGGGTGGGTGTGGCCGTTGCCGCGTGGCCTGGCGCGGCGCTTCTCCCATGCCTGAGACTGGCTACGGCTGAGGTGTGGATGCGGCACGCGCCGCCTGGCCGGGAGGCTGGGCGGCGTTTTGCTGTTTGCGGGTGGGCGGTGGCTGGCGGTTGGCTGCGGCCAGGCAAGGCGCCAAAGGTGGCGCTGGGCGATGCTGGTGTGAGGGCGAAGGCAACGCCAAGCGTTGATGGGTGGTTAGCCCTGGCCCAGCGCGGATGAGTGGCCGGCTGTGGCATGCGATTGCGTGACGGCCTGGGCACCAATGCCGCACCACCCGCCCACAAAAAACGCCGCCAGGCCATGGGGCCGGGCGGCGCTTTTGCTTGTGCGGGCCAGGGCTTGCGCCCGGCCCGGCACGCCAGGCTTCAGGCGGCCTGTTGCATCTCGCTGCGCAGGCTGGCGCAGGTCAGGCGCAGGCCTTCTTCCAGCTTCATGCGGGCGCGCACGCCCAGCGCGGCGGTGGCGGCGCTGGGGCTGCCCAGGCTGGCGCGGATATCGCCGGCGCGGCTGGGGCCGAAGCTCAGCGCCGCCGGGCGGCCATTCACCGTGGCCAGGGTCTGCGCCAGTTCCAGCACACTGGTGGTGCGGCCGGTGCACACGTTGAACACGGCGGCCTGTGGCGCGGTGTGCAGCAGCTTCATGCCGGCCATCAGGTGGGCCACCACATCGGCCACATACACAAAGTCGCGCGTCTGGCCGCCGTCACCATGAATGGTGACGCCCTGACCGGCGGCGAAGCGCGCGGCGAAAACCGAGATGACGCCGCTATAGGGCGAGGCCGGGTCCTGGCGCGGCCCATACACGTTGAAGAAGCGGCAGCCCAGCGTGGGCACGCCATGCACGCCGAAGCCAACCCGCGCATGCAGCTCACTGCCGTACTTGTCGGCGCCATAGGCGGTGGAGGGGCGCGGCGTGGCGGCCTCGGTCACTGCGGCGGCGCCTTGGTCGCCGTAGATGGCGGCCGAGCTGGCGTAGACCATCGGCACGCGGCCGGCATGGCGGGCAGCGTCCAGCACCGTGATGGTGCCGGTGAGGTTGGTGCGATGCGTGCCGACCCAATCCTCGTTTGACCGTTGCACGGAAGCGATGGCGGCCAGGTGGAAAATCCCGGCCACGCCCTCGGCGGCCTGCTGCATCAGCGCGGCATCGGCCACGTCACCCACCAGCAGAGAGCAGCGCGGGTCCAGGTTGGCACGCTTGCCGGTGGAAAGGTCGTCCACCACGCGCACCTCATGGCCATTGGCCAGCAGCGCGTCGGTGAGGTGAGAGCCAATGAAGCCGGCGCCGCCGGTGACGAGGTAAAGGGCCATGAGAGTGATCTCCACAAAGGATGTGGCTCTCCCTCACCAAGCGGCGTGCCAGTCCTGGGCGGCGAATTGCGAGGAATTCCGCCGGTTTTGCTGCATTTTGCAAGGCGATGCGCCGGCACGCCGTTTGCGAATGGCAGCGTGGATTTGATGGAACCGCGCCATGACCACGCACTCGACCGACTGGAGCATCGCCGTATTCGCCCGCAATGAGGCGAGCAGCCTGCGGCCCTGCCTGGATGCCATCAGGGCCGCCATTGGCAGCCGCCGCGCCATGGTGGATGTGGTGCTGAATGGCTGCACCGATGCCTCGCCCCGGGTGGCCACCGAGATTGCCGCGCAGGCCGATATTCCCGTGCGGGTCTGGCAGATTGGCTTCGCCGACAAGTCGAACGCGTGGAACCAGTTCGTGCATGCCATTCGCCCGGCGGCGCAGACGCATTTCTTCGTGGATGCCTACGCGACCGTGCGGCCCAACGCCTTCCGGCTGTTGCAGGCCGAGCTGGACCTGGCGCCGCAGGCCCATGCCGCCGCCGCCGTGCCCAGCTGCGGCCGCAGCGCCGCCGCCACGCGGGAGGCGATGCTGGCCAATCCGGCGCTGCATGGCTCGCTGCACGCGCTGCGTGGCAGCTTTGTGGAGCGCATTGCCGTGGCCGGCCTGCGGCTGCCGGTGGGGATGTATCGGGGCGACGGCCTGCTGGGCAGCATGGCGATGCATGACCTGGACGCGCTGACCACGCCGTGGAATTCGTGGCGCATTGCCGTGGCCGGTGCCGCCACCTGGCAGGTGCGGCCGCTCTCGCCGTTTCGCCCGGCGGATTTGCGCCGCTACTGGAACCGCCGCATTCAGCAGGCGCGCGGCCGCATGGAGGACGCGGCGCTGCGCGACTGCATCTACCGCACCGGCTTTGCCGGGCTGCCGCAGAATGCCGATGCCATGCTGCTGGAATGGCTGGCCACCACGCAAGCGGCGCTGCCGAATGACCGCTTCAGCCGCCTGGCGCGGCAGCGGCTGGCCGAGCCACGCGAGCCTGGCCCGGCCGAGTTGCTGGCCTGCCGCTGTCAGCCGGCCTTGGGCTTGGGCGCGTCGTCCAGCGGCAGCCCGAGCGTGGCCGTGGTGTAGTGGGCAATGGCCACGGCCAGCGCCAACAGAATGTAGAGCGGCCAGGTGAAGGCCTGGGTGAGGAAACTGCCCGAGGCGATGAAGCTGACCATGCCCGCGGCCACGGCCTGCGCCATGGCGATGGCGGCGGGGGGGATTTCCACCCCGGCGGCGCGGGCAATATCCAGCCGGCGCAGCACGCGGAAGCCGAGGCGCACGGTCTTCACCACGGTTATCATGAACAGCGCGAAGCCGAGGAAGCCGCCCTCGCTCAATACCGCGAACCAGGTGCTGTGCACCGCCTTGGCCAGGCCCTCGAACGTGCCGAGCATGGTGCTGTAGGTGTAGTAATTGTAGCGGAAGTTATCGATACCAACGCCGAATAACGGATGGTCCATGGCCATCCAGAAGGCGCATTCCCAGGCGTTGAAGCGGCCGGCCGCGCTTTCATCCACCACGCCTGATTCGCCCGCCCCGCCGGAGGAGCGCGACGAGATGCCGGCAGCCGCGAACAGGCCAATGGCCCCCACGCCACCAATGCCCAGCAGCAGCGCC
>CANFIE010000486.1 GCA_947446625.1 Acetobacteraceae bacterium
AGCGGGCGGCACATCACCAATGCGGCCAGCCGGTTTCCGCACCGGATCAAGGCCGCGGCTTCCATGTATGGCGTGGGGATTGTGACCGACCAGCCGGACAGCCCGCATTTGGCGCTGAGCAAGATTACCGGCGAGTTGTATTACGCCTTTGCCGAGATTGACCAGACCGTGCCGGAACATGTGATTCCGACGCTGCGGCCGGCGCTGGCGGCTTCCGGCGTGCCGCATGAGGTGGATGTGTATCCCGGTACGCATCATGGCTTTGCCTTTCCGGAACGGCCGGTGTTTGACCACCATGCCGCCGAGGATAGCTGGAGCAAGATCATGGCCATGTTCGAGCGCCGGCTGAAGTAGCCCGCTTGGCGCCGCTGGCCGGCAGTGTAGGCTGCCGGCCAAATGGCGGAGGGACGGGCGATGCGGCGGGATTTTGCCGAGGCGGTGCGGGCGGCGGTGGCGGATGAGGCGGTGCTGCGCGCCGCCCTGGCCGAGGCTGACATCGCCCCCCTGCTGATGGTGCTGGTGCAGTTGACCGGCGATACCGCGCTGCTGGACGAGGTGGCGCCATTCATCCAGGGGCCGTGGAGCTTTTTGGAGAGCGTGCCGGAGCCACTGAAGGCGCGGCTGCGCGACCGGCTGGTGCAGGTGTTGCAGGATTACGCGGCGGCCGGGCGGGATGAGCCGGCGCGGCCGGATGAGGCGGTGCTGCAGCGCATGATGGGCGCGGGCGTGGGGCAGCCGGTGCCGGGCGAGTATATTCCGCTGCTGCTGGAGGAGATGCGCTTTACCACCGAGGATAGCCGCGCCGTGCGCTGGCGGCGGCAACCCACGGCGCGGGCGCTGGCGGCGCTGCCGGTGGTGATCATCGGGGCGGGGCTGACCGGCCTGTGCACCGCGATTCGGCTGCAGGAAATGGGCATTCCCTTCACCATTCTGGAGAAGAACGCCGAACTGGGTGGCACCTGGCTGGAGAACAGCTACCCCGGCTGCGCGGTGGATACGCCGAACCATTTCTTCTCGTTCAGCTTCAATCCGAATGACAAATGGTCGCGGCATTTTTCCCGGCGCGATGAGATTCTGGCGTATCTGCGCGACATGGCGGCGCAGTACGGGTTGGAGAAGCATATTCGCTTTGGCGTGGAAGTGGAGCGCGCCAGCTTTGATGCGCGGGCGCAGGGCTGGACCTTGGCGCTGCGCGGTGGCGAGGAAGTGCGCTGCCGGGTGCTGGTGAGCGCTGTGGGGCAGTTGAACCGGCCGGCGGTGCCGCCGATTGCGGGGTTGGAGGATTTCGCCGGGCCGGTGTTCCACACCGCGCGCTGGGACCATGCGGTGCCGTTGGCGGGCAAGCGCGTGGGCATGGTGGGGACTGGGGCCAGCGCCATGCAGGCGGCGCCTTCCATCGCCGGGGAGGTGGCGCAGCTGACGGTGTTTCAGCGCACACCGCATTGGGCGGTGAACAACCCGAATTACCACAAGGCGGTGAAGCCCGGGAATATCTGGGCGCTGGAGCATATTCCCTACTTCTCGCAGTGGCTGCGGTTCCAGCTGTTCTGGGCGAGTTCGGACGGGTTCCACCACACGCTGTCGCCCGACCCTGAATGGGGGCAGCCGGCGCTTTCGCTGAATGAGGCGAACCACAAGATGCGCGAGATGCTGGTGGCGCATATGCGCCAGGAGCTGGAGGGCGATGAGGCGCTGCTGGCGAAGGTGACGCCGGGCTACCCGCCCTATGGCAAGCGGATGCTGCGGGACAATCATTGGTACCGCATGCTGAAGCGGGAAAATGTGACGCTGGAGACCCAGGCGATAGCGCGGGTGGAGCCGGGTGGCGTGCTGATGCAGGACGGCACGCGGCATGCGCTGGATGTGCTGGTGCTGGCCACGGGGTTTCAGGCCAGCCGCATGCTGTGGCCGATGGAAATTGTGGGGGCTGACGGCGCCAGCATTCGCGACCTGTGGGGCGAGGATGATCCGCGCGCCTATATGGGCATGACGGTGCCGGGCTTTCCCAACCTGTTCATCACCTATGGGCCGAATACCAACCTGGCGCATGGGGGCAGCATCATTTTCCATACCGAATGCCAGGTGCGCTACATTTGCCAGGCGCTGCGCGAGATGGTGGAGCACGACCTGGCCTCGCTGGAGGTGCGGCGCGCGGTGCACGACGCCTACAATGTGAGGGTGGATGCGGCCTGCCAGCGCATGGTGTGGGCGCATCCGGGCGTGACCAGCTGGTACAAGAACAAGCATAACCGGGTGACGGTGACCTCGCCCTGGCGGCTGCTGGATTATTGGCGGATGACCAAGGAATTCGAGCCGGCGGAATTTGTTGCCACGCAGGGAGCCGAGGCATGAGCGCGCCGGTGCTGGTGCAGCGCGAGGGCGGGGTGGCGTGGTTGCGCTTCAACCGGCCGGACCGGCTGAACGCGATTGATGTGGCGATGGCCGAGGCGTTTCTGGCGGCGGTGCAGGGGTTGGCGGGCGATGCCAGCCTGCGCTGCGTGGTGCTGGCCGGAGAGGGTAGGGCCTTCATGGCGGGGGGCGATATTTCCGCTTTTACCGAGGCGGATGCGGGGAAGATTGCCGCCATCATGGACCCGATGCATGCGGCGCTGGCCTTGCTGGGGGCGCTGCCGGTGCCGGTGCTGGCCAGCGTGCAGGGCGCGGCGGCGGGCGGTGGCATGAGCGTGGCGCTGGCCGCCGACCTGGCGATTGCGGCGGATAACGCGAAGTTCTCGTTGGCGTATCTGCGGCTGGGAACCTCGCCGGATTGCGGGGGGAGTTGGAACCTGGCGCGGCTGGTGGGGCTGCGGCGGGCGCTGGGGATTGCGCTGCTGGAGGAGACCCTGGACGCGCCGGCGGCGCTGGCGGCGGGGCTGCTGAACAAGGTGGTGCCGGCGGCGGAGCTGGCGGCGGCCACGGCGGCCATGGCGCAGAAGCTGGCCAGCGGCCCGCGTGAGGCCATGGCGCAGACCAAGGCGCTGCTGCGGGCGGCGGCGGGGCGTGACCTGCCGACGCAGCTGGATGCCGAGAAGGCGGGATTTCTGGCCTGCGCCCGCACGGCGGATTTTGCCGAGGGGGTGGGGGCGTTTCTGGCGCGGCGGGCACCGGCGTTTCCGGGGACGTAGCGCGGCGGGCGCATAACTGGCAGCCTGGGGCAAAACCACGGAGGAAGCACCATGCGGCGCCGTACTGCCCTTGCCATGCCAGGGCTTTTGCTGGGCGGGCATGCCTTTGCCCAGGGCTTTCCGAACAAGCCGGTGACGGTGGTG
>CANFIE010000487.1 GCA_947446625.1 Acetobacteraceae bacterium
TCAAGGTACGGCAGTATCCGGCTGAACTCGGCATCCGCCACCGGCGAGAACACCACGCTCCGCGCCGCCCCCTCCGAGCGTTCCAGCGCCACTGCCATCGCCTCGGCGCGGTTCTGCTCGGTGTTCTGCGCCACCAGCATCCACACCAGCCCGCCCAGGGCCAGCACCCCGGCCAGGCCCCACACGCCGTAGCGCAGCATCTTGCGCTGGCGTTCCCGCTTCGGCTCCTGCGCCGCCAGCCGGGCTTCGTTGAACACCACATCCCGCAGCAGCTTGCCCAGGAAGTAGCTGCGCCCCTTCGGCTGCGCCACCGAGGCCGGGCGGCGCGGGTCCAGCCCGAAAGCGCGCGAGAGCGCCCCGGTCAGCCGGTCAATCGGCGTGCCTTCCTGCGTGCCGGAGGTAAAATACACCCCGCGCAAAAACGGCGCCGGATCCAACCGCGAGCCACCAAAGGCCGTGGCCACAAAGCCGCCCACCGGCTCCGCCAGTGAGGCAAACTGCCCCGGAAACGCCGCCAGCGAAGCCCGCTGCGCCGAACCGCGCTCGGCCTGCAAGCGTTCCAGCAGGCGGTCCTGCAAGCGGCCCAGCATGCCCTGGAATTCGGCGGCAAACAGCGGCGCCACGCTTTCCGGCGGCGGCACCACCGGGAAGGTCATGCCCCACACCTGGTTGCGGCTGTCGCGGTCCAGGTCGTCGAAGAACTCCACGAAGCCGGCCAGCAAATCGGCCTTGCTGATCAGCAGGTACACCGGCAGCCGCTGCCCCAGCTTGTCCTCCAACTCGCGGATGCGCCGCCGCACCGTGCGGGCATGCGCGTCACGCTCGGTCGGGCCAAGCTGGCTCAGCATATCCACGCCGAAGCACACCAGCACGCCGTTCAGCGGCTGGCGCGGCCGATGCCGGCGCAACATGTCGAGGAAGCGCTCCCACCCGGCCTTGTCCACCGCGGCGTCGCTGTCCTGCGTCGTATAACGGCCGGCGGTGTCAATCAGCACCGCGCGCTCGGAAAGCCACCAGTCGCAATTCCGCGTGCCGCCCACGCCGGCCACGCGGGAATCCCCGGCCAGCGGAAACTCCAGGCCAGACTGCTGAATCGCCGTGGTCTTGCCGGTGCCCGGCGGCCCGATGATGACGTACCAGGGCAGCTCATACAGGTAGCCGCCCTTGCCGCCCGTCGCGGTCTTCAACTGCGCCAGCGCGCCGCTCAGCTTGTCGCGCAGCGCGGCTTCTTCCTCGGCGGTCGCCTCGGCACCGGGCGTGGCGGTCGCGGCATCGGCCACCAGCGCCGCGTCGCGCTTGGCCTTGCGCCGCGCCAGCACAATCAGCACCACCACAAACACCACAATCGGCAGCAGCGCGAACAACAGGCGCGGCACCGTGGTCTCAAACGGATAGAAGCCGCCGCCGCCCACCTGCGGCCCATACAGCCAAAACAGCACCGCCATGGCGATGGAAGCGCCCAGCCCCATCAGCCCGGGCACCGAGCGCACAACTTCAAGCAGCAACACCATCATGGCGTGGCACCCCGGCTGATCACCACTTCAATGCGCCGGTTCTCCTCGCGCCCCTCGGCCGTGCTGTTGGCCGCCACCGGCTCGGCCTCGCCGCGCCCCTCGGCCTCAAACCGGCCCGGCGTGCCGCCCTCGGCCCGGGCAACAACCTGCCCCGCCGCCTGCGCCCGCGCCGCCGAGAGATGGTAGTTGGAAGGAAACCGCGCCGTGGCGATGGGCTGGTTGTCGGAATGCCCCACCACCAGCACCTTGCCCGGCTCGGTCTTCAGCGCCTCACCAATGCGGCCCAGCAGCGGCACGAAGCGCGCATCCAGCGTGGCGCTGCCGGAAGCGAACATGCCCCGGTTCCTGATGCGCACCACAATGTGGTTCGGGTCGGAAAGTACCGCCACCAGCCCCTGCTGGATTTCCGGCGCCAGGAACTCGCGCAGCCGCGCCGCCAGATCTGGCCGGGTTGGCTGCGCCGTCACCACCGGCGGCGGCGGCAAGGAAGGCGCCTGCGGCGGCGCGGCGCGCTGAATGGCCGGCAGCGCGGCCGGCGGCAGCGCCGCCATGCGGCTGAACAGGTCATCGGTGCGCCAGGCCAGGCTGCCGGCTATCCAGGCATAGGCAATGCCCAGCACCGCCAGGGCAAAGGCCGCCACCGCCCAGCTTGGAATCTCCCGCGCCTTGGCATGGTGCGGCGCATCCACCCCGCGCCAATGCGGCGAAAGCTCACGCTCCCAACTGCCGCGCATCTGCACCAGCAGCTGGTACAGCCCTTCGCGAATGCGATCCAACTCCGCCCGGCCATTGCGTTCCAGCCGGTAGCGCCCCTGCATGCCCAAGGCCAGGCACAGATACGCAACCTCAAGCGCCTCGCGGAAATGCCCGGGATTCTCCTGCATGCGGATCAACCGCACGAAGAAGCGCTCACCCGATTTCACATCGCGATGCAACTCCGAGGACAGGCTATGCGCCGACCAAATCCCGCCCTGCCCCCATGACGTGGCCGAGGCCACGTCATCAATCGCCGCGCACAGCGCGTAATGCGATTCCTCCACAATATCCGCCGCCAGCCCCAGCCGCCGCGCTTCACCCAGAAACGCCTGCATCGCCCGCTTGGCGCGATTGCCCAACTCGGCCGGGTCGGCGGTCCGCACATCCGCCGCCAACCGAGACAGCAAATCCAGCAGCGGACCGGCCGCCGCCGTCAGCGGGCCAATGCCCACCTGCGGCAAGGCCTCGGCCCCGCCGGCCATGGTGGGGGCGAAGGCCGGCTGCGGGGCCGCCGCCGCCGGTGCCCGTGCAGGCGCCGCCGCGGCCGAAGCCGGTGCGGCGCGTGCCGGACCGCGCAGGATTGTCCGGTCCGAGTCATCCGGTTCGGCGAAAGGATTGTCGCTCATCCGAGGATCGCCCACAGTTCCATGCGCAGATTGGGGAACTCACCCGAGGTGTGGATCGCAAACCCGCCCGAGGTCAGCATCTGCTGCCAATGCGGGCTGTTCCGATCCAACTCGAAGTAAACCGCCCCGGCGTGGAAGGGTATCTGCCGGGGTGCCGCGGGCAACGGCCTAACCGCGATTCCTGGCATGCGCACGTTCACCAGTTCGCGAATTTGCTCCACCGAGCCGATGGTCGCCAGGCTGGGATACAGCCGGCGGATATCCTCGGTTGGCATGTCCGCCGCCACCGACAGCACGAAGGAAGCGGTGCGCAGCAGGTTCCGATGCTCGCCAATCGGCCCCAGATGCACGCCATGCCGCGCCTCGCGCA
>CANFIE010000488.1 GCA_947446625.1 Acetobacteraceae bacterium
GCCAATCATGGCCAGCACCATCTGCTGGCGGCGCCGGGGGCGGGCAGCCTGTTTGGTCAGCGGGCGGTGGCGGATATCGAGGGGCTGCGGCGCGAGGTGCTGGACGGCGCCGCGCTGCTGGCGGCGGCCACCGGGGAAATGCCGCGCTGGTATCGGGGCGGCACGGGGTTCTACAGCCGGGAGGCGCTGGCCTTCATCCCCACGCTGGGCTGCGCCGTGGCCGGGTATTCGCTGAACGCCGATGCCGGGGCCAGCCTGCCGGCCGCCAGCGTGGCCGCCCGCGTGGCCGGAGCCAAGCCAGGGGATGTGATGGTGGCGCATGGCAACCAGCCGCGCCGCCCGGCCGGGGCCGGGTTGGTGGCGGGGCTGCTGGCGCTGCGGCGCCAGGGCGTGCCGTTTGTGTGGCTTTAGGGGTTGGCGTTGAGCGGCTGATATACGCCGCCGGTGATTCCTCCGGCGACGATCAGACGCTCGTGGTTCAGCCCTCGGCAGCCGCCAGAATGCGGTCCATGGCTTCCTGCCGGCCCAGGGCCACCAGAACGGCGTCGATGGGCGGGGATTGCAGGCTGCCGGTGAGGGCGGCGCGCAGCGGCTGGGCCACGGTGCCGAGCTTGATGCCCTTCACCTCGGCATAGTCGCGCAGCCAATGTTCCAGATCCGCCTTTTCCCAGGGGGCGTCCTGCAGGAAAATCGCCAGGTCCTTCAGGCGGTCCTTGGCTTCCGGCGTCAGGGCGGCGGCGGCCTTGGCGTCCAGCGGCACCGGGCCTTCATGCACCGCGAAGGCACTGCTGCCGGTGAGTTCCTCGATGGTCTTGGCGCGTTCCTTCAGCGCCGGCATCAGGGCTTCCACCCGGCGGGCACCGTCGGTGCCGAACAGCACGCCGCGTTTTGCCAGGCGGGCGAGGACTTCATGCGCCAGGGCGGCGTCATCCGCCGCGCGCAGGTAGATGCCGTTGAGATGCGTGAGCTTGGCGTAGTCCATGCGGCTGGCGGCGCGGCCCACGCCTTCCAGGGTGAACAGCTCAATGGCGCGGTCGCGCGGGATGTATTCTTCGTCGCCATGACCCCAGCCGAGGCGCATGAGGTAGTTGCAGACGGCCTCGGGCAGGAAGCCTTGTTCACGGAATTCCAGCGCGCCCACCGCGCCGTGGCGCTTTGAGAGTTTGGCGCCGTCGGCGCCGTGGATCAGCGGGATGTGGGCGAATTTGGGCCGGTGCCAGCCCATGGCGTCGTAGACCATGCACTGGCGGAAGGTGTTGGTCAGGTGGTCGTCGCCGCGGATGACATGGGTGATGGCCATGTCGTGGTCGTCCACCACCACGGCGTGCAGGTAGGTAGGGGTGCCGTCCGACCGCAGGATGATCATGTCATCCAGTTCGGCATGGGCCACGCGGACATCGCCCTGGACGAGATCGGCCACGTGCATTTCGCCGCCCACCGGGGCCTTGATGCGGATGACCGGGGCGATGGCGGGGGCGTTCGCGGGGTCGAGGTTCTTCCAGCGGCTGCCGTCATACTTGAAGGGGCGCTTCTGGGCTTCGGCCTCGGTGCGCATGGCGGCGAGCTCGTCCTGCGTGTCATAGGCCAGGTAGGCTGCGCCCTTGGCCAGCAGCTCGCGGGCTACCTCGGCATGGCGGGCTTCGCGCTGGCTCTGCATCACCGGGGCTTCGTCCGGGCTGAGGCCGAGCCAAGCCAGGCTTTGGATGATCTGGTCCACCGCTTCCTGGGTGGAGCGGGCTTTGTCGGTATCCTCGATGCGCAGCAGGTATTGGCCACCGTGGTGGCGCGCGAAGAGGAAGTTGAACAGCGCCGTGCGGGCCCCGCCAATATGCAGGTAACCGGTGGGCGAGGGGGCGAAGCGGGTGCGAACGGACATGGGGGCTGATTAGCCCGGTTTGCGACGCGGCGAAACCGGGGAGCGGAAAGGGTTTCATTTCGGTTTATGGCGCGTCATGGTTGTGGCCATGGCGGTTGTTGCGACTCTTGGGCGTTGGCGCGGGCTGGCGCTGCCCGTACTGAGCCTGCCGGTGCCCTGGGTGCTGGGGCGGCTTGGCGCCTGCCTGGCGGCCGAGCATGGCCGGCTGGCACTGTGGCTGCCCGTGGCGCTGGGCCTGGGGGTGCTGGGCTATTTCGGCCTGAGCGTGGAGCCGGATTCGGCCTGGGGCTGGCTGGCGCTGCCGCTGCCGGGGCTGGCTTGGGTGCTGGGGCGGCGGCATTTGCTGGCGGGTTGGGTGGCCATGCTGGTGGCGGCGGCGGCCTGCGGCTTTGCCCTGGCCAGTTGGCAGGCCGGGCGGCAGCCTCCGGCGCTGGAGGCGCCGCGCACCGCCGCCATTTGGCGCGGCACGGTGGCGGGGGTGGAGGCGCTGCCCGAGGGGCGGCGGGTGACGCTGGCGGCGCCGAGCTTCAACGACAGCGCGCCCCAGGCGCGGCGGATACGGCTGCGGCTGAAGGCCGGGGACGAGACCCCGGTGGCAGTGGGCGATGCGCTGGAGGTGCGGGCGCTGGTGCGGCTGCCGGGGGCGCCGGCCTTTCCCGGGGCGTGGGATTTTCAGCGGGCGGCGTGGTTTTCCCGCCTGGGGGGCAGCGGCTTTGCCCTGGCGCCGGTGCGGGTGGAGCCGGGCGAGGCGGCGCCGCCGTTTTTCGCCGGGCTGCGCGCCATGCTGGAGGCGCGGGTGCAGGCGGCCATGCCGGGCGCCGCCGGGGCGGTGGCCGCGGCGCTGCTGACCGGGGGGCAGAGTGCCATTCCGGCGGCGGATATGGCGGCGATGCGGGATTCGGGGCTGGCGCATTTGCTTTCGGTCAGTGGGCTGCACATTGCCATTGTGATGAGCGTGAGCTTCGCCCTGCTGCGCGGCGGGTTGGCGCTGTGGCCCTGGCTGGGGTTGCGGCTGGACGGCAAGCTGCTGGCGGGCGTGGCGGCGCTGGGGGTGGGCGGTTGCTACATGCTGCTGACGGGCTCGGCGGTGCCGATGCAGCGCAGCTTTGCCATGGCGGCGCTGGCCACGCTGGGGTTGCTGACCGGGCGGCGGGTGCTGAGCCTGCGGAGCTGGGCCATGGCCGCCGGGGCGGTGCTGCTGGTGCAGCCTGATGCGGTGCTGGGGCCGAGCTTTCAGATGAGCTTTGCCGCCGTGCTGGCGCTGATTGCCGGCTGGGAATGGCTGCGCCCGGTGCTGGCGCGGCTGGGGCCGCAGGATGGCTGGCGGCGGCGGCTGGCGCTGGTGGGGTTTGGGCTGGTGGC
>CANFIE010000489.1 GCA_947446625.1 Acetobacteraceae bacterium
AATTCGGCGCGGCAAGGCTGCCAGGCATGCAGCGCCGCCTTCAGCCGGGCGCGCTCGGCGGGGTCGGTCTCGGGCGCTTGCAGCATGCGCGGGGTCATGCCCAGCGCGGCCTCGGCGGAATAGCCGGTCATCTCGGTGAAGGCGGCGTTGACGTAGAGGATGCGCGGCCCGGGCGGGACTGGGCAGGCCTCGGTGATGATCACCGCGTCGCGGGTGAATTCGGCCAGGCGGGCGATGGTCTCCGGCAGGGTGGGGATGGCCATGGGCAACGGTCCGGCAAAACTTGCCACAAGGATATGGTCCGGGTGCGCGTAACCGCAATGCAATCTGGGCGCATCAATTGCGCAGGGCCTGCCATAGCGGCGCGGCACGCTGGGCGGTGAGCGCCGCCACATTGCCCGGCGCCAGCCCCGGCGGCGCGCTGTTGGGGAAGATGATGGTGACCGCCCCGCCCGGAAGACTGCCGAACCAGGTGGCCAGCCGGGCGCAGCGGCCCTCGGCGGTCCAGGCGCCGCATTGGTCGTGCCCCAGGGCGCGGTGCAGGGCCAAGGACCCCTCCCCCAGCTTGTTGAACGGGCCGCCATTGCCGACGATGACCGGCACCACCCGGGTGCCCAGCACCACCACGCCCACATCGCCCAGGCGGATGCCGGTGCGCTGCATGAACTCGGTGGAGAGGTTGATGCCGGGGCGGGCGGGGTCGGCCGGGGGGCCGTTATAGGGAATCACCACCCAGGGCACGGTATCGGCATCCAGCGGGCGGCGGCCGGGTTGCAGGGCGGTGGCGCATAAATCCCCGGCGCGGGGGCGGGTGCAGGAGAGCAGGCCGCCATTCACATCCACCGCCAGCTTGCTTTCAAAGGCAATGGCGCCGCCGGGCAGGCGCAGTAGCAGGCGCACGCGGTTGGGGTCGTTGCGGCAGCCCTCATGCACCTGGCCCTCACGGCCGCGCACCGGCAGGGCCACGCCGCCAAAGCGGTCCTCGCGGTCGCATTGGTCGAACAGGCGGCGATAGCCTTCATCCAGCGGCACGCCGCGGGCCAGAATGCGCACCAGGTCCGGTGAAAGGGCGGTGGTGGGGGCCGGGGGCGGGGTGCCGGCGCAGGCGGCCAGCAGCAGCATCAGGAACCAGCGAAGGGCAGCCATTGCACATCCTCAATGCTGCGGGCGCCGGCGGCGAGCATGGCCAGGCGGTCGAACCCCAGGGCGATGCCGCTGCCGCTGGGCATGCCGTGTTGCAGGGCTTGCAGGAAATCCTCGTCCACATCCCAGCCCTCGGCGCCATGGATGCGGCGGCGCTCGGCCACGTCATGCTCGAAGCGGCAGCGCTGCTCGGCCGGGTCGGTCAGTTCGTCGAAGGCATTGGCCAGTTCCAGCCCGGCGACGAACAGCTCAAACCGCAGCGCGGCGCGGGGGTCGGCGGGGTCTCGGCGGGCCAGGGCGGCCTGGGGCGTGGGCCAATGGGTGAGGAAGGTGGCGCGGCCCCGGCCGAGCTGCGGCTCGATGCGTTCCAGCAGCAGGCGGAAGAACAGGTCCTCCCACTCCTCCTCGGCGCGGGGGGGCAGGCCGGCGGCAGTGGCGGCGGCGTGCAGGCGTTGGGTGTCGCCCTCGGTGGCCAAAATATCCAGGCCGTTGCAGTGGCGGGCGAAGGCCTCGGCCATGCTCAGGCGCTCAAAGGGTTTTGATAGATCGCAGTCGGTGCCCTGGTGCGCCACCAAGGCGGGGCAGACGGCGCGGATATAGGCCTCGGCCTCGTCCATCATGCCGGCGAAGGCCAGGCCAGGGCGGTACCATTCCAGCATGGTGAATTCCGGCGCGTGGCGCGGGCTGACCTCGCCATTGCGCCAGACCCGGGCCAGTTCGAACACCGGGCCGGCGCCGGCCACCAGCAGGCGCTTCAGCGCCAGTTCCGGCGAGGTGCGCAGCCACAGCGTGCGGCGGGTGCCGGCGCCCAGATGCGGCACGAAGTCGCTGTGGAAGGCGTGCAGATGCACCTCCATGCCCGGCACCGGCACCAGGCAGGGGGTTTCCACTTCGGTGTAGCCCTGGGCGGTGAACCAGGCGCGGGTGGCACTGGTGAGGGCGCCGCGCGCGCGCAGGAAGGGCAGGCGATTGGCCAGGCTTTCGGGGTGCCAGGGCGGGTGGGGCATTGCGGGCGGGGACCTTGCGGCGTAACGGGGCCGCCACCATGCCCCGCACCCTCACCTCCGTCGATGCGTTGATCCGCGCTGGCCTGGCGCCCGAGACTGCCCGCACCGGGCTGGACCAGGTGGCCGAGCGCTATGCCGT
Source organism: Acetobacteraceae bacterium (assembly GCA_947446625.1). Lineage (GTDB taxonomy): Bacteria > Pseudomonadota > Alphaproteobacteria > Acetobacterales > Acetobacteraceae > CAIMOR01. Next base: position 2,290 of record CANFIE010000489.1, read on the forward strand.
GGCGATTACCCCCGCCATGCAGGCCTTGATCGAGGCGCCGGACGACCCGATTGCCCGGCAATACGTGCCCGACGCCGCCGAGTTGCTGACCCAGCCCTGGGAGGTAGCCGACCCGACGGCGGATGCGCCCTTCACCCCGGTGAAAGGCGTGGTGCATCGGTATCCGGACCGGGCGTTGCTGAAGCCGCTGCTGGCCTGCCCGGTGTATTGCCGCTTCTGCTTCCGGCGCGAACATGTGGGGCCGGATGGCGGGCTGCTCTCGGCGGCGGAGCTGGAGGCGGCGCTGGGCTGGTTTGCCCGGACGCCAGCGGTGCGTGAGGTGATTCTGACCGGCGGCGACCCGCTGATGCTTTCCGCCCGCAGGCTGGGCGAGATGCTGGGGCGGCTGGCGGCGCTGCCGCATGTGGAGCTGTTGCGCATTCATAGCCGGGTGCCAGTGGCGGCGCCGGATTTGGTGACGCCGGCGCTGTGCGCCGCCCTGCCCCGCGACAAGCCGCTGTACCTGTGCGTGCACGCCAACCATGCGCGGGAATTCACCCCCGCCGCACGCGCCGCGCTGACGGCGCTGCACCAGGCCGGGGTGGTGCTGCTGGGGCAGAGCGTGCTGCTGGCCGGGGTGAATGACAGTGCCGAGGCGCTGGAAGACCTGTTCCGCGCCATGTTGGCCGCACGGGTGAAGCCCTATTACCTGCATCAGCTGGACGCCGCCCCCGGCACGGCGCGCTTTGCCGTGCCGGTGGAGCGTGGCCGCGCCATGCTGCGCGAGTTGCGCGGCCGGGTAAGCGGCCTGGCCTGGCCTACCTATGTCCAGGAAGGCCCCGGCGGCACTGGCAAAAAGCCGCTGGGGCCCGCCTGGGAAGTGGGTTAGGCGAGTTCCGGGATGACCCAGAGCGGCTTTTCGCCGCGGGCGACGCGCTGGCAATTGTCGAACGCATTGCGGAAGCGGGCC
>CANFIE010000490.1 GCA_947446625.1 Acetobacteraceae bacterium
ATCGTGCTGGTCTGCGCCCCGGAGGCCACCACCCGCACCAATGCCCTGCTGACCGGCCAGGTCGATTTCATCGAAACCCCGGCGCCCGATTTCGTCCCCCGGCTGCGCCAAGCCGGCATGAAGCTGGTGGAAAACGTCACGCCGCATGTGTGGAACTACCACCTCAGCACCCTGCCCGGTTCGCCCTGGGTGGATATCCGCCTGCGCAAGGCCGCCAACCTGGCCATCAACCGCGACGAGGTCGTGGCTCTGATGAACGGCCTGGCCAAGCCCGCGGTGGGCGTGGTCGACCCCTCCTCCCCCTGGTTCGGCAAGCCGAAGTTTGAGGTGAAGTACGACCCCGACCAGGCCCGCGCCCTGGTGCAGCAGGCCGGGTTCAGCCGCGCCAACCCGTTGAAGACCAAGTTCCTGGTCGCCACCGGCGGCAGCGGGCAAATGCTCAGCATGCCGATGAACGAGTACATCCAGTCGGCCTACCGCGAGATTGGCATCGAGCTGGAATTCCAGGCCGTGGAACTGGAAGTGCTCTACACCTGCTGGCGCCAGGGCGCGGCCGGCGAGATTGCCCGCCAGGGCAACATCTCCGCCAACAACGTGGCCTATGTCACCTCAGACCCGCTCTATGCGTTGATCCGCTTCTTCCACTCCAACCAGGTGGCCCCCACCGGGGTGAATTGGAGCCACTACAAGGACGCGGAGGTTGATGGCTGGATCGACGCCGCGCTGAACACCTTCGACAGCGCCGAGGTTGATGCCCTGATGGCCAAGGTCCACGCCAAGGTGGTGGACGAGGCCCTGCTGGTCTTCGTGGTGCATGACACCAACCCGCACGCCCATAGCGGCCGGGTGCGCGGCTACACCCAGGCCCAGCATTGGTTCCAGGACCTGACCACGCTGAGCTAGGGGTAACGCTGTTGCGCCAGGGTTCAGCCCTGGCGCAGCACGCCCAACTCCACCGCCTTCACCTGCATGGCCAGGTATTTCGAGTACATGCGGCACTGCGCGAAGGAGCCGCCAGTGAACCACAGCCCCGGCTGGCCGGTGCCCATCCACATGTTGCGGATTTCCTGCGTCGGCTCGTCAAAGCCCCAAACCCGGCCAACCCGCCCGGCCACATCCTCGCCGAACAAGCCGCGCACCAGGTGGTCCTGACCCTTGTAGCCGGTGGCCAGCACCATCAGGGCGGCATCGCGCTGGGTGCCGTCCTTCATCAACATGCCATCGGCATTGAAGCTGTCGATGTCGTGGTACTGGATCAGCCCGATCTCGCGCTTCACGATGAGATCCGAGGCGCCGACGTTGAAGTAGTAGCCGCCGCCGCGTGAGCGATACTTCAGCGGCCAGCCGGTGCCATCGTCGCCAAACTCCAGCCGGAAGCCCACCGCCTCCAGCCCCTTCAACAGCTCGGCATCATATTCCCGGGTCTTGGCGGTCAGCAGCTTGTGCGCCTGCTTCATCACCGGCAGTGGGAAGCTGGTGTTGATCAGGTCGCGATCCTCCAGCGTCGGGCCCTTGCCGTAATAGACGCTGTCGTAAACCTGGGCGCTCGGTTCCACGTTCACGATCAGCGTCGGGCTGCGCTGCACGATGGTGACATGCGCGCCATTGCCATGCAGGTCCTGGGCAATGTCGTGCGCGCTGGTGCCAGTGCCGAACACATACACATGCTTGCCGCGCCAAGCCGCGCCGTCCTTGAAGCCGCTGGAATGCACAACCTTGCCGGTGAAGCGCTCCAGCGTCGGAATTTCCGGGATGTTCGGCGTGCCGCTGACGCTGGTGGCCATGATGATGTGGCGCGGATGCAGCTCGCGCAGGCTGCCATCGGCCTGCTTCAGCCGGGCGGTCCAGCGGCCGGTGGCGGGGTCGCGGCTGGCACCCTCGAAGCTGGTGCGGGTCCAGAAGTCGATCTCCATCGCCTCGGCATAGAATTCCAGCCAGTTGGCGATCTTGTCCTTCGGGATGTAGTTCGGCCAGGTCTTCGGGAACGGCAGATAGGGCAGGTGGTTGCTGTGCACCTGGTTGTGCAGCTTCAGCCCGTGGTAGCGCAGGCGCCAATTGTCGCCGATGCGCGCCATGCGGTCCACCACCAGCGGCTCCACCCCCAGCGCCTTGAGGGAGGCCGCCGCGGTCAGGCCGGCATGGCCGCCGCCCACAATCAGCACCTCCGGGTCGCGGTCGGTGTAGCGCACCGCCTCGCGCCGCTTGTCCAGCCAGTTGGGGCCTTGGAAATCGCGGTCAAACGCCGGCTCCTCACGGGCCATGCGCTCGGATTCTTCGTCATGCCCGGCCAGGCTTTGCAGCACGGTCAGCAGCGTCCAGGCCTGGGGCGGCGTGGCCTGGTTGGCGCGGATGCGCAGGATGCAGGCGCCCTCGCCCACCTGGCTGTCAAACCGCAGAATGGCCTCGACGCACATCTCGCCGGCGCGTTCCACCAGGCGGGGCGGGGTGCGGTCGGTATCAATGGCAAAGCCTTGGGCGGCGCGGGACTGCACCGCCGCCAGCAGGGGCGCGGCCAGCGCGGCGCTGCTGCTGACGGTGGCGATCTTCCAGGTCAGGCCGATGATGTCGCGCCAATGGCCATCCGTGCTGAAGCAGGCGGCCAGCGCGGATGCATCATTATTCGCCAGCGCGGCGTTGAAAGCCTGCAGCCAGGCCTGGGTGCAGGCAGCCGCGTTGGGCGCCGCACCGGAATTGGTGGTCATGGTCTTGGTGTTCCGCTTCCTCAGTTGCGGCGCAAGGTAATGGCCGGCGCGGCCCTGGCAAGACCGCGCCGACCATTGTTTCAGCTGGCCCCAGGTTTCAGCGCAGGCCGGCCTGGGCCACGCCGGCCGGGGCGGCGGTGCGGCCGCCATCCACCACGTAATGCGCACCGGTCACGTTGCTGGCCAGGTCCGAGCAGAGGAACAGCACGGTATTGGCCACTTCCTCCGGCGTGCCGTAGCGGCGCAGTGGAATGCCGGCGGTGTAGTTCGCCTCCACGCTCTCGGGGTTGTTGGGCGAAACCTGCTTGGCGATATCCGCGATCATGCGGGTAGCGATGGGGCCGGGGCAGACGGCGTTGACGCGAATGCCAAGCGGCCCAACCTCACCCGCCGCCACCTTGGTGAGTCCCAGCACGGCGTGCTTGGAGGCGACATAGGCCGGCATGCCGGGCGTGCCCACCAGGCTGGCGATGGAGGCCGTGTTGACCACGGCGCCGCGCTGCTGCCGGATCATCACCGGCAGCACG
>CANFIE010000491.1 GCA_947446625.1 Acetobacteraceae bacterium
AAACCGGCTGGCCGCATTGGTGATGTGCCGCCCGCTCATGCAATAGCCCACGCAGCCCACATGGCCCGGCCGCGCCGCGTCCTGGGCGTCGATGTAGCTGATCAACCCGGCGGTATCATCCATCACCATCTCATTGGTCAGGTGATTCATCGTCGGCCGAATGATCGCCGACATGGCGTCGTTGCGCCGGGCAATATCAAAGCGGATATGCCCCATGCGATAATACATGTCGGGCAGAATGACGAAGTAGCCCGCCTTGGCCATGCGCCGCGCCATGTTGCGCAGCTCCTCGCGAATCCCCGGCGCATCCATGTAGAAGATAATCGCCGGAAACGGCCCGCCACTCTCCGGATGCACCGTGAAGCTCGGCATCTGGCCGTACTTGGTGGTGACAATAACCTCGCGCTCAATCATGGCCGCTCTCCCTTGCTGGCGGCACAGGCTAGCTTGCCTGCACCGCCCGGCAAAGCAGCCGCGCTAGCTACCAGGCGTAGCTCAGGTTGAAGCTGCCGAAGTGCGAATAGCGCTTCTGGCCCACAAACTCCTGCGTCCGCCAGTCCTGGGTGTAGCTCACCCGCACATAGCGCTGGCCAATCGGCACCAGCACGGCGGCGCCAATGTCAAAGTCCATCACGCCGTTCATCCGCTCCACGCCACGGCTGGCCTTGAAGGTATTGCCCTCAACGCTGATATCGCGCCCCACGGCGCGCGCCGCCACGCCGCCAAACACGTACCAGCCCAGCCGGCCGTCACCCAGAATGGGCGAAGTATCGCTCACCGAAGGCCGGACCCGCGCCGGGCCGTAATCCATGTCCAGCGCCCGGCCCAGCCGCAGCCGCCCGCCCACCTGGCCATAGGTCATCACATTGCTGGCCATCACCGCCACGGTCGGCAGCGCATCCACTTCCAGCACGCCAAACGGGCGGGAAGCCGGCATCACCGGAAAGCGCCACACCCGGTCCCAGCCCAGCCCCAGCGAGTATTCCTGCCGAACCTGATATTTCCAGCCGTGCGACACATCCTGGTTCAGCAGGCCATGCACCACATCCTGGCTGCGCCGGCCCCAGCTGCCCGGGCCAAACACCCCTGCCTGCAGCACAAAGCGGTCCAGAAACGCCTCGTTCCGCCGCATCATCACCAACTCGCCATAGGCATAGCCGCCATAGGGATGATCGCGCGGGTCCGGGTTGTGCAGCAGCACGTTCACCGGGGTGTAGATATGCTGGCCGATATTCAGGCCGTAGCGCGTATTCGCCGGCCCAAAGAACCCCAGCGAGGCCAATTGCCGGTCCAGCCATTCCACCGGGCCGGGCAGGTCCTGCGGCATCTGCTCGGGCCGCAAATACCCAAAGCGCGTGCCCGTGGTGTACCACTGGTCGGTGCTGCTGGCGTAATAATCATTCTCGGTCACCACGTCGAACACCGCGCGCTTGTCCAACGCCACGCCGCCCGGGCCCATCTGCGCCACCGCGGGGGCCGCATTCAGCAGGCCCAGCGCCACAGCCAGCGGCGCCAATTTACGCAAAACGGTCATGGTCAACCCTCGAAATCCTTACACCATTCATAACACGCAACAGCCGGCGCTTCAAAGCATTGCACCGCAGCATCAGGCCATGTCGAAGGGTAACAAACCCTGCCCGCAAATCCCAATGCGGCCTATACCTAGGCCAGACCATGCCGCACCCCATCTCCCCCCTGGCCGGGCACCGCCTGCGCCCAGGCCGCGCCAGCCTGGCCCTGGCCCTGTTGCTGCCGCTGCTCAGCGGCTGCGGCCTGCGCCCGGCCGGCACCGCCTCCGGCCTCACCCCGCCGGCCACGCTGCGCGGCGCCACCCCGGCCCAGCCCGCCATCTGGCCCGAAGCCGAATGGTGGCGCGGCTTCGGCGCACCCGAGCTGAACGCCCTCATCTCCGCCGCCAACCAGGCCGGGTTCGACAACCGCATCGCCGAGGCCCAGCTCCGCCAGGCCGACGCCACCCTGCGCATTGCCGGCCAGGCCCTGCTGCCCAGCGGCGGCATCGGCTTCACCACCAACCGCAGCCAAACCCCGCTCAGCACCGCCTCGGGCGTCACCGTCGCCGGCCGCTCCCGCTTCAGCCAGCGCGTGGTCTATGGCAGCACCCTCTCCGCCACCTATGAGGTTGATTTCTGGGGCCGCGCCCGCAACACGGTGCTGGCCGCCCGGGAAGCCGCCGCCGCCAGCCAGTTCAACCTCGGCGTCATCCGCCTCACCACCCAGGCCTCGGTCGCCAACAGCTACTTCGCCGTACTGGCGGCGCAGGAACAACTGGCCATCCAGCAGCAAAACCTGGCCAGCGCGGAACGCATCCTCGGCGTCATCCAAAACCGCCTGCGCGCCGGCACGGCGAATGGGCTCGACCTCGCCCAGCAGCAAACCCTGGTGGCGCAGCAGCGCGCCGCCGCGCCGCCGCTGCGCCAGGCGCAGCAGGCCAATCTCTTCGCCCTGGCCACCCTCACCGGCCAAATGCCGGAAGCGCTCGCCACCCCCAGCCAGCCCCTGGCCGGCCTCACCCTGCCCCCGGTCAGCCCCGGCCTGCCGGCCGAAATCCTCACCCGCCGGCCGGATGTCCAGCAGGCCGAAGCCAACCTCGCCGCCGCCCAGGCCAATGTCGCCGTGGCCCGCGCCGCCATGCTGCCCACGCTGCAACTCACCACCACCGGCGGCTTCCAATCCCTGGTGTTTGACAACCTGGTCCGCCCCGGCTCGGTGCTGTTCTCGCTGGCCGGCAGCCTCACCCAGCCCATCTTCCAGCAGTGGCAGCTACGCGCACAAAGGGACTTCAACCAGGCCCGCGCCGAGGAATTGCTCGAAGCCTATCGCAAATCCATCGTCGCCGCCCTGGCCGATACCGAAACCGCCATCGCCACCCTGCGCGAAACCACCGAGCTCGCCAGCCTGCAACAAGCCGCCACCACCGCCGCCGAAGCCGCGCACAATATCGCCGAAGCCCAATTCCGCGCCGGCACCATCGACATCATCACCCTGCTGAACACCCAGACCGCCCTGTTCAACGCCCGGAACGCCCTGGCCCAATCCCGCCTGCAATTGCTGCAAGCGGCGGTTGGCCTGTTCCGCGCCTTGGGCGGCGGCTGGCGCTGAGGGACCACGCCCGATGCCCGATACCAACCTGCCCCCCGCCAGCCTCGCCCCCCTGAAACCCCGCCGCCGCTGGCGCTGGCTGGCCCC
>CANFIE010000492.1 GCA_947446625.1 Acetobacteraceae bacterium
AACCCGCCGGCATCAAGCTGCTGCCGCGCCAGGGCCAGCGTCATCAGCATCAGGTCCACATGCCGGCCCAGCAGGTCGGTCACCGCCGGGCCACCACCGCGATAGGGCACATGGGTGAAGCGCAGCCCGGCCTGTCGGCTCAGCGCCTCCATGGCCAGGTGGTTCACGCTGCCCACCCCCACCGAGGCATAGGTCAGCGCCCCCGGCCTGGCCCGCGCCGCCGCCAGCAGCGCCGCCAGGTCGGCATAGGGCGCCGCCGGATGCACCGCCATCACCAGCGGCATCACGCCCAGCAGCGTCACCGGCGCCAGGTCGGCCAGCGTGTCATAGGGCAGGTTGGGGTACAGCGTGGCATTCACCGTCAGCGCATCCACCACCATGCCCAGGGTATGGCCGTCGGGCCTGGCGCGGGCCACGGTGGCCGCCCCCAGCGCCGTGGCACCGCCGGGCCGGTAGTCCGGCACAATCGGCTGGCCCAGCGCGGCTTCCAGCTCCGGCTTCAGCGCCCGCAGCACGGCATCCACCGAGCCGCCGGTGGAAAACGGCACCACCATGGTGATGGGCCGCGCCGGCCAGGGCGCTTCCTGCGCCGGGGCATCCTCCACGGGCGCCATCAAGGTAGCCAGCAGGCCGAGTGCGGCCAGGGCCAGCCGGCGCGGGGTTGGTGCCATGGGTGGTCTCCTCCGGGTGGCGCATGCCGCGCCCTTGCCGGCATCTTCGCCCCGCTCGCCGCACCGCGCCAGCCTTGCCTGACGCCTGGGCCACAACCTGTTACCCTGCGCGGCAAAATCAAACGGGGGAGCGCATGGCGCCCGACGCGGAAAGCTTTGATTTCATCGTCAGCGGGGCTGGTTCGGCCGGGGCCTGCATTGCCGCCCGCCTCTCGGAAAGCGGCCGCCACCGCGTGTTGCTGCTGGAAGCCGGCCCGCCCGACAGCAACCCCTGGATCCACATCCCGCTCGGCTTTGCCCGCACCTATGTGGACCAGCGGGTGAACTGGAAATTCGAGAGCGAACCGCAGCCCCGCCTTGGCAATCGCCGGCTCTACGCGCCACGCGGCCGCACCCTGGGCGGCACCAGTTCCATCAACGGCATGATCTACATGCGCGGCCACCCGCGCGACTACGACACCTGGCGCCAGCGCGGCTGCGAGGGCTGGGACTGGGATTCGGTGCTGCCCTATTTCCGCAAGGCCGAGGATCAGCAACGCGGCGAGGATGCCTTCCATGGCGTCGGCGGCCCGCTGCGCGTCTCCGACCAGGCCAGCGGTTCCGAGCTTTGCGACGCCGTCATCAACGCCGCCCAATCGCTCGGCATTGCCCGCAACCCGGACTTCAACGGCGCCACCCAGGAAGGCACCGGATACTACCAGACCACCACCGGCAATAATCGCCGCTGGAGCAGTGCCAAGGCCTATCTGGCCCCGGCCCGGGGCCGCGCCAACCTTGTCATTCGTACCGGCTGCCAGGCCACCCGGATTTTGTTCGAGGGCAACCGCGCCGTGGGGCTGGAATACCACTCCCCCAGCGGCCGCCAGCAGGCCCGGGCGGGGCGTGAGGTTATTGTCTGCGGTGGCGCCTATGGCTCACCGCAATTGCTGCAACTCTCCGGCCTGGGCCCGGCGCAGCATTTGCAGGATATCGGCGTGCCGGTGCTGCACGACATGCCCGCCGTGGGCGCCAACCTGCACGACCATTTCGGCATCTACCTGATGTGGCGCTGCACCCGCGCCATCACCATGAACGACCTGGAAAACAGCTGGCCGCGCAAAATTGCCGCCGCCTTGCAATACGGCCTGTTCCGCAGCGGCCCCATGGCGGTGAATGGCATTCGCGCCGGCCTGTTGACGCGCAGCGACGCCCGGCTGGAACGCCCGGACCTGCAGATCAACCTGTTGGAATGGAGCACGCGGGAACGCTCACGCGACCGGGTGATTCCACATGACTTCCCCGGCTTCACCCTCGGCCCCGTTCATCTGGCGCCCGATGGCCGTGGCACCGTGCGCCTGGCCAGCGCCGACCCATTGGCCGACCCCGCCATCAGCTTCGGCTTCCTGAGTTCCGACTACGACATGCGTGCGATGGTGACCGGCGTGAAGCTGGCCCGCGCCCTGGCCCAGCAGCCCGCGCTGCAACCCTTCGTGGCCGAGGAAATCTTCCCCGGCCCCGCCACTGCCAGCGATGCCGAATGGGAAGCCTTCGTGCGCCAGCACGGCGTCACCAACCATCATCCCGTGGGCAGCTGCGCCATGGGCACCGGCAGCAACACGGTGGTGGACCCGCGCCTGCGCGTGCACGGCATTGGCGGGCTGCGCGTGGCCGATGCCTCCATCATGCCCGCCGTGCCCGCCGGCAACACCAATGCGCCGACCATCATGATTGGCGAGAAGGCAGCGGCGATGATCCTGGCGGATGCCGGCTGATTAGAGCAATAGCCGTTCTGATGGAATCATCAGAACGGATTTCTTGCCCTAGTTTCAAATAGTTGTAGAGCACGAAATGCGCCCATCCGGGCGCATGGTGCTCTACCTAGCGCCGCTTCAACCGCAAAATCCCCAGGTTCCATGCCATGCTGATGCCCCCGCCCAGCAGCAGCGCCCAGGTGATGCCCAGCGGCACGGCCGCCAGGTACACCGCATCCTGCGCCAGGCTCAGCCCAATCATCCCCGGCAGCGCGGTGCCTATCACCGCCGCCGTGTTCGGCCCGCCAATGCGCGGCTGCAGAATCAGAATCAGCGGCACGTAGACCGCCGGCATCAGCGCCACCAACCCCGCCGCGGTAGGCCCAGCCAGTCGCCCGGTCAGCACGGCAATGGCCGTCACCATCGCCACCATCAGGGCGCGCAGCGGAATATCCCACCAGCGCCGCACCACCGCCGCCGGCCGCGCCCAGCCCAGGTAGGGCCGCGCCGCCACAAAGCCCAGCGCATAGGCGGCAATGGTCAGCGGCGCCAATACGGCAAAGCCCCAGCCGCAGGCGCGCACCGCCAGCGTCACCGCCACCCATACCAGCAGCGCGCCCGCCAGCGCCGGCGCCGTGCGCCACCGCTGCGCCAGCCGCACATAGGCGTACTGAAACGCCGCAATCCCCACCATGGAAGGCATGCTGCCCAGCGCCGTCACGGTCAGGAACTCGGCGCCATGCTCCACCGCCAGAAACACGAATACCGGCCCGGAGGACAGCGGCAGCGAG
>CANFIE010000493.1 GCA_947446625.1 Acetobacteraceae bacterium
TCAGCCTTCCAGCGCGCCATTTCCTGCAACCGATACGCCTGGCGCTGCGGGCTGCGCTTGGGCAGCGGCAGCCCACCGGACCCTGCAAAGATGGTGCCGAAATCCACCGGCCAGATCCGCATCGTGGCGTGGTACTTCGCCGCCAGCGCCTCAATCCGCGCCGCGGCCATATAGGTCCAAGGCGAGTTCAGCGAGGCGTAGTAGTCAATGTGCAGTGCCATGCTCATTGCTCCAGCGGGGCGCCGGTGGCGGCGCGCACTTCGTCAATCGTCATCCCCGGCGCCAGTTCCACCACGCGAAAGCCGGTGCCGGTGGGCGCGAACAAGCCGTAATTCGTCGCCACCAGCGTCACCACACCGCGTGCCGTCACCGGCAGGGCGCATTGCGGAATAAGGCGCGGCGCACCCTTGCGCGTCACGTGTTCCAGAATGATGTAAACCCGCTTGGCACAGGCCGCGAGGTCCATGGCGCCGCCAATGCCGCCGCCCTTCTGCCCCGCCACCTTCCAGTTGGCGAAGTCACCATTCGCCGCCACTTCGTAGGCACCCATCACGGTCACGTCGATCCGGCCGCCGCGGATGATGGCGAAGCTATCGGCGTGGTTCACCGTGCAGCTATCCGGCTTCAGCGAGACATTCTGCCCACCGGCATTCACCAGGTGCAGATCCTCCTGCCCCGCCGGCAGCACCGGGCCATAGCCGATCAGGCCATTCTCGGAATGGTAGGTAATCTCGCGGTCGCCGAGATCGGTGTTGCTGCACATGGTGGGAATGCCAACGCCCAAGTTGACCAGCCAGCCATCCTGGAATTCCTGCGCCAGGCGGTCGGCCATCTGCTGGCGGTCCCAGCCCTTCACCGTTGCTTCGCTCATTTCGCCCGCTCCTGCCGCCGCACGGCCCATATGCCCTCGGGTGCCGGCGGCACCACCACCATGCGCTGCACGAAAATACCCGAGGTATGGATGGCATCGGGGTCCAGGCTGCCGGCGGGCAGAATGGGTTCTTCCACCTCCACGATGCAGACCCGCGCCGCCATTGCCATCAGCGGGCAGAAATTGCGCTGGGTCAGCCGGAATTGCAGGTTGCCCGACGCATCGGCCCGCCAGGCACGCACAAAGGCGTAGTCCAGCGGCAGGGCGTATTCCAGCAGCATCTCGCGGCCATTGAACACGCGGGTCTCGCGGCCCTCGGCCAGTTCCGTGCCCACGGCGGTGGGGGTGTAGAAGGCGGGAATGCCGGCGCCAGCGGCGCGCATGCGTTCGGCCAGCGTGCCCTGCGGCACCAACTCGGCCTCAACCTCGCCGCTCTCGTAGTATTTGGTGAAGGGCAGCACATCGGTGGGCCGGGTGGCCGCGGTGAAGCTGCAGATCACCTTCGCCACCTGGCCGTTTTCGACCAGCATGGCGATATCCGGCATGCGCGGCTGATGCGCGCCGCCCGTGGTATTGGCCACGCAGGTCAGCCGCTTGGCGCCCTGGGCGTGCAGCGCCTTCACCAGGTTGTAGGGGTTGCCCGGCGCGGCAAAGCCGCCAATGCCAATGGTTGAGCCGTCTGGAATATCGGCCACCGCCTCGGCAAAGCTGCCGAAGGTCTTGGATCGCATGCGCTGCGTTCCCCCAATGCTGTTTCTGGCCGGGATGCTGCCAGTTGCCGGCGGCGGCGTCCATGTGCAGGGTAGCGCCACGGGGGGATATGATGATGCTGGCACGGCGGAGCATGATGGGCGCGGCGCTGCTGGCGCCCGCATTGGCGCGGGCGCAGGCGTGGCCAACGCGGCCGGTGCGCATCGTGGTGCCCTTCACCCCCGGCGGCAGCAACGACGCCATGGCCCGCCCCCTGGCCGAGCGGCTGCAACAGGGCTTCGGCCAACCCTTTGTGATTGAGAACAAGCCCGGCGCCGGCAGCGCGGTGGGGGTGCAGGCCGTGGCCCAGGCGGCGCCCGATGCCCATACGCTGATGGTGACCACCAGCAGCGTGGCCGCCATTGCCCCGGTGCAGCGCATTGCCTTTGACGCCGGGCGTGAGCTGGACGGCATTGCCCTGCTGGCCAGCGCACCGCTGGTGGTGTTCGTGCCGCCGAATTCGCGCTTCACCAGCGTGGCGGCACTGGCGGCGGCCGCGCGCCAAAAGCCCGGTGAGGTGACCTACGCCAGTTCCGGCCCCGGCAGCACCGTGCATTTGATGACCGAGCTGTTCTGCCTGAAGGCCGGCGTGCAGATGCAGCACATTCCCTACCGCGGCACCGCCGGGGCATTGACCGACCTGGTGGCCGGCCGCGTGGATGTGATGTTCACCACCCTGGCCAGCGCCGCCGGGCAGCTGCGCGGCAATCTGCTGAAGGTGCTGGCCTATTGCGGCGAGACCGCGCCTGAGGGCCTGCCCCCGGCGCCCACGGTGCGGCAGCAGGGCATCGACTATATCGGCGGTATCTGGTGGGGGCTTTTCGCGCCGCGGGGCATTCCGCCGGCGGTACGGGCGCGGCTGAACGCCGCCTGCAACGCCGCCGTGGCTGAACCTGGCTTTGCCCGCACCCTGGCCAGCGAAGGCGCCACCCCGGGCGCACTGACGCCCGAGGGCTTCCAGGCCATGATCCGCACCGAGCAGACGGCGATGCAGCAGGTGGTGACGGCGGCGAAGATTACGGCGGACTAAAGCACCATGCGCCCTGACGGACGCATTTCGCGCTCTATAACTATTTGATAATAGAGCAAGAAATCCGTTCTGATGATTCCACCAGAACGGATATTGCTCTAGCGTTTGAGCGGCCGATTCGCGGCTTACGGCGTCACCGCCTCAGCCGATCAGACGCTAAATGGTCCCCGCCGCCGCCAGCGCATCCAGCGCGGCGTCATCCAGCCCCAGCTTTTCGCGCAGCACGGCGCGGCTTTCCGCACCAATGGGGCCGGTGGGCGTGCCCAAGCGCGGTTCCTCACCGGCAAAGCGCAGCGGCGTGGTGGGCAGCGGCAGCCGGCCATATTCCGGGTGGTCGGTCCATTGCAGCGCGCCGCGTGCGTGCAATTGCGGGTCCTCGATCACCTCCGGCAAGGTCCGCACCGGGCCGCAGGGCACCCGGTTCGCCAGCAGCTTGTCGAAGATCACCTGCTTCGGCTCCTGGCTGGTGCGCTCGGCTACCGTGGCGTCCATCCAGTCCATATTGGCGCAGCGTTCCTTCACGGTGCGGCAGCGCGGGTCA
>CANFIE010000494.1 GCA_947446625.1 Acetobacteraceae bacterium
AGCGGTCCACCCGCGCCGGCCGGGCTTCCAGCACCACCTCGGCACCCTCGCGCGCCAAGTCATAGGCGCGCTCGCCATTCACCTTGATGGCGGAGTAGATCGGCGGCACCTGCATGATATCACCCCGAAACGCCGGCAGCGCAGCCTCGATCTCGGCATCGCTCGGCCGCGCGTCTGAGGTGGCGATCACCTGGCCATCGGCGTCATCGGTGTCCCGCGCCTCGCCGAACTTCAGCGTGAAGCGGTACTGCTTGGTGCCGTCCATCACGTAGGGCACGGTCTTGGTGGCGCTGCCGAAGGCCACGGGCAGCAGCCCGGTGGCCAGCGGGTCCAGCGTGCCGCCATGCCCGGCCTTCTGCGCGTCAAAGCTGCGCTTGACGATATTCACCACATCGGTGGAGCCGATGCCCGAGGGCTTGTCGACAATCAGCCAGCCATCCAAGGGCTGGCCGCGGGGCTTCTTCTTCTGGCGATGGCGCTGCATGGGGCCTGCGGTCATTCGAAAGGGTGGCAAAAGGCGGGGCCGCGCAACGGCCGCCCCGGGTTCAACAGGCTCAGCCTTGCGGGCTGTCGGGCGCCTCTGGCTCATCCACCGGCTTGGCCAGGTCGGCCTGAATCACCGGGTTGTCGTGCATCACCTTGGAGATGTGCATGGCATAGTCCAGCGCCGTATCGGTCTGGAAATGCAGGTCCGGCGCGTAGCGCAGCCGCACCGCCTTGGCCACTTCGTGCCGCAGGAAGGGCGCGGCGCGCTTCAGCGCCTTCATCTGCTCCGGCGGCACATCGCGCCCCAGCCCGCTGACAAAGGCGGTCATGTGCTTCAGGTCGGGGCTGGACCGCACTTCGGTCACGGTGATGTGGGCGCTGGCCAAATCGGGGTCGCGAAAGTCGCGGCGCTCGAACAGCATCGCCAGCACATGGCGGATTTCCTCGGCCACGCGCAGCTGGCGTTGCGAAGGGCCTTCGGCACCGCCACGGCGGGTTGGTTTGGTCATGGGAATGGAACCCCCTCAGAAAAGCAAAGGGCGCGGCACCCTGCGGCGCCGCGCCCCTGGATGATGATGCGCAGCCTCAGGCGGCAGCGACGGTCTCGACCTCGTAGCACTCGATCTGGTCGTCAACGCGGATGTCGTTGTAGTTCACGAAGTTCATGCCGCATTCGTAGCCGTTGGTCACTTCCTTCACGTCATCCTTGAAGCGGCGGAGCGTACCCAGCTCGCCCTGGTGGATGACCACGCCATCGCGCAGCAGGCGCACACCGCAACCACGGCGCACCACGCCCTCGGTCACGCGGCAACCCGCCACATTGCCGATCTTCTTGACCTCGAAGACCTGCAGAATCTGCGCGTAGCCAATGAACTTCTCGCGGTGGACCGGCGCCAGCTTGCTCTTGAACATCCGCTCGATGTCGTCCGACACCTCGTAGATGATCGAGTAGTAGCGGATGTCCACGCCATCGCGCTGGGCCAGTTCACGGGCCTGCGCCGTGGCGCGCACGTTGAACGCCACCACCACGGCGTTGGACGCCTTGGCCAGCTGGATGTCGCTTTCGGTGATCTGCCCGACGCCGCTGTGCAGCACGCGAACCCGAACCTCGTCATTGCCCAGCCTGCCGAGCGTGACGTTGATGGCTTCCGAGCTGCCCTGCACATCGGCCTTGACCAGTACGGCCACTTCCTTCTGCTCACCCGCCTGAATGCGGGCCAGCATATCGGCCAGGGTGCCACGGCTGGCGCTGGTCGCGGCGCTGGCCTTTTCACGGGCCTTGCGCTGGCGGAACTCGGACACTTCACGCGCCCGGGCTTCGTTCTCCACCGCCACGAAATTCTCGCCCGCGCCCGGCACGCCGGACAGGCCGAGGATTTCCACCGGCAGGCTCGGCCCGGCTTCCTTCAGCTGGCGGCCCTTGTCGTCCACCAGGGCGCGCACGCGGCCCCATTCGGTGCCGGCCACCACGATATCACCCTGGCGCAGCGTACCTTTCTGCACCAGCACGGTGGCCACCGGGCCGCGGCCGCGGTCCAGCTTGCTTTCAATAATGGTGCCCTCGGCCGACCGCTCCGGGTTGGCCTTCAGGTCCAGCACTTCGGCCTGCAGGCTGATGGCTTCCAGCAGCTTGTCCAGGCCGATCTTCTGCGTGGCGGAGACCTCGATCTCCTGGGTGTCGCCGCCCAGGCTTT
Organism: Acetobacteraceae bacterium; assembly: GCA_947446625.1. Taxonomy (GTDB): domain Bacteria; phylum Pseudomonadota; class Alphaproteobacteria; order Acetobacterales; family Acetobacteraceae; genus CAIMOR01. The sequence goes on from CANFIE010000494.1 coordinate 2,181, forward strand.
CCACCACGATCTCGTGCTGCAGCAGTTCCTGCTTCACCTTTTCCGGCTTCACACCGGGCTTGTCGATCTTGTTGACCGCCACGATCAGCGGCACGCCAGCGGCGCGCGCATGGTGGATGGCCTCGATCGTCTGCGGCATCACGCCGTCATCGGCGGCCACCACCAGCACCACCATATCCGTCACGCTGGCGCCACGGGCGCGCATGGCGGTGAAGGCAGCGTGGCCCGGCGTATCAATGAAGGTCACCCGGTGGCCATCAGCCATCGAGACCTGGTAGGCGCCGATATGCTGGGTGATGCCACCCGCTTCATGCGCCGCCACATCGGCCTTCCGCAGCGCGTCCAGCAGGCTGGTCTTGCCGTGGTCAACATGGCCCATGATGGTCACGACCGGCGGGCGGAGCACCATGTCGGTGTCCTCGTCGGTCAGCCCTTCCAGGCCAATCTCCACGTCGCTGTCGGCAACACGCTTCACACGGTGGCCAAACTCCTGGACGATCAGTTCCGCCGTATCGGCGTCGATCGACTGGGTCAGCGTGGCCATCACGCCCATGCGCATCAGTGACTTCACCACCTCGCCGCCACGGGCGGCCATGCGGTTGGCCAGTTCCTGGACGGTAATGGCTTCCGGCACCACCACGTCGCGCACCACGCGCTCCCCGCCCGAACGCAGCCGGGCCAGTTCCTGCTGGCGACGCTCACGTTCACGGGCACGGCGCACGCTGGCCAGCGAGCGGCTGCGCTCGTCCTCGCCCTCAATCGCGGCGTTCACGTCAATGCGGCCGCTGCTGCGCCGGTCAACCGGGGTCAGCGTGCCTTTCTTCGGCGGCGCCACCATGGGGCGCTTCGGCCCACCGGCAGGGCCACCGGCCGGGCGCCGTACGGGGCCACGGCGATCATCCTCTTCCTCGGCACCACGGGCGCGCAGCGTCAGCTTGGCGCCGGGCGGGCCGGCGGGGGGCTGGGCACCGGGCGCGGCACCAGGGGCGCCGGCCGGGCGGCG
>CANFIE010000495.1 GCA_947446625.1 Acetobacteraceae bacterium
CATGCTCGCCGCCATGCCCGGCAGATGCGCCGCACCCCCGGCCCCGGCAATGATCACCTTCAGCCCCCGGCCGCGCGCCGCGCTGGCATATTCCACCAGCCGCCCCGGCGTCCGATGCGCCGAAACCACCCGGCATTCATGCGGAACGCCCAGTTTTTCCAGGGTTTCGGCCGCGTTCCGCATGGTCTCCCAATCGGAACGGCTGCCCATGATAATGCCCACCACGGGCAAAGCGGTCTCGGCCATCGCGGCAACCCTCAGGCGATGATGTCGGGCAGCAACCGGCTTTCCAGCCAGGTCACTTCGTCCTTCAGCTTCAGCTTGCGCTTCTTCAGCCGCTGAATCTGCAACTGGTCGCCCTTCTCGCCCTCAAGCCGGGCAATCACGGTGTCCAGGTCTCGGTGTTCGCTGCGCAGTTCATGCAGGCGGCGCAGCAGGGAATCGCGGTCGGCGAGCATGCAAGGGGAACCCGGGGCTATCGTCGCTTTAGGGATGCATTCGGCGGTTCAGTGGCATTAGCATGACAGTCCGGGGCGGCCCAGCAGGACCACGCCACCCCGGTAGGGAGAGCATCCCTTTACCCACCCCGGTCCACCAGAGGAAGCCGCATGTTGCATACACCCAGGCTCCGCTCCCTTGAACAGAAGCACGCCACGCTGGAGCAACGCATTGCCAGCGAGGATGCCCGCCCGCAACCGAATGGCGAGGCATTGGCGAAGCTGAAGCGGGAAAAACTGCGACTGAAGGAAGAGATAGAGCGGATGCGACAGCCGCACTAACCGCGGCCGCAAAGGGCGGGGGCCGGCGCAAAAGCGCCGCGCCCCCAGGCGCCCTTCACCTCAGGCTGCGTCGTGCTCGTCATCCAGCAGCATCGGCACATGGTCCGCCGGCAGCGGCCGGTCACCCGCGGCAATCAGCGCCGCGTTCAGGTCGCCCTGGCTGCACAGCCCCAGAATCACCGGGTCGCGCGGCTTGATGTTCGCGCTGTTCCAATGGGTCCGGTCGCGCACCTTGGCGATGGTTTCCTTGGTGGTGCCCAGCAGCTTGCCCACGGCAATGTCGCTGAGTTGCGGATGGTGCCGCAGCACCCAGGCAATGGCGTCCGGGCGGTCATTCCGCTTGGAAACCGGGGTGTACTTCGCCCCCTTGCCACGCGCCTTCGGCACCGGGGAACCGGTTTCCACAATATGCAGCCGCAGCGCCGGGTCAGCTTCGCAGCGGGCAATCTCTTCCCGCGTCAGCTGGCTATTGGCCACCGGGTCATACCCGATGATCCCCTGGGCTACTTCGCCATCGGCGATGGCCTGAACCTCAAGCGGGTGCATACCGACAAAATCGGCCACCTGCTCGAAGGTCAGGGAGGTCTTGTCGATCAGCCACACGGCGGTGGCCTTGGGCATCAAGGGCTGGGGCATCGGCGAAACCTTGGTTCATGGCGGCGGAGACGGGGCAGTACTGCCCAGCACGCCCCCACCGGGGCATTGCGTGGCATATAGAGAGCCGGCCGGGCGGGGTCAAAGCCCGGTTCGTGATTCAGGGAGATAACAGCCATGTCCGAGGCAGATTTACCCCGTCCCCGTAACGTATTCACCCCGCCGCTGCTCGATAGCTGGGGTGTGGCCGAGCTGCGCGGCTATATCGATACGCTGCGCGCCGAAATCGCCCGCGCCGAGTCGGCCATCGCCGCCCGCGAGGCCCAGCGCCTGGCCGCCGACGCCTTCTTCCGGAAACCCGGCGCGTGAGCCCGTTTCCGCTCAATTGCTGGTACGTCGCGGCCTGGAGCCATGAGGTCCCCAGTTCCGGCCTGTTCCACCGCACCATCCTCGGCCAGCCCGTGCTGCTCTATCGCCTGCAAACCGGCGAGGCCGTGGCGCTCGACAACCGCTGCTGCCACCGCGCCGCCCCCCTGCATCTGGGCCGGCAGGAGGGTGACAATATCCGCTGCGGCTACCACGGCATGCTGTTCAACCCGCAGGGCGCCTGCCTGGAAGTGCCGGGCCAGACCACCATCCCGCGTGAGGCCCAGATCCGCCGCTACCCGCTGGTGGAACGCAACAACTGGCTCTGGCTCTGGCCCGGCCCGCCCGAGCAGGCCGACCCGGCGCTGATCCCCGACAATTGGGCCTGCAACCACCCCGACTGGCGCTACGTGCCGGATACCCACACCTGGCCGGTGGACTGGCGGCTGATCTGCGACAACCTGCTGGATTTCTCGCACCTCTCCTACGTCCACGCCGCCACGCTGGGCGGCAGCACCGAGATTGCCCAGGCCAAGCCGGTGATCGACCGCATCCCCGGCGGCCTGCGCGTCACCCGCCGGGTCAGGGACGTACCCCCCGCCCCCTACCACCGCCGCTTCGCTGACCTGCCCGGCAATGTGGACCGCTGGTTCATCTATGAATTCCTGCTGCCCGGCATCCTGCTGATGCATTCCGGCCTGAAGCCCACCGGCCACCGCTGGGACGAGATGCAGGGCGCGCTGCGGCTGGAAAGCTGCCAGGCCCTCACGCCCGAAACCGCCGACAGCACCCACTATTTCTTCATGCAGGCCCCCGGCTTCGGCCACACCGACCCCGACCTGCCCGCCGCCATCCATGCCAGCCTCATCCAGGCCTTCGCCGAGGACCGCGCCATGATCACGGCCCAGCAGGCCATGCTGAAGCTCGGCCCCAGCCCCATGGTGGCCATTGCCGCCGATGCCGCCCTGGCGCGCTTCCGCCAAATACTGCAACGCGCCCTGCAAGCCGAAGGCGCGCCGCTACCGGATGACGGCGGCAACGCCAGTTGGGCATAATATCAAGCGCATGAAGCCTCAGGCTTCATGCCCTCAATCGCCGGCAGCGGCTCGGTCCCGCAGGCCGGAAGCAACCCTCGGGTTACTTCCCAAACACCCCGCCGCAGCGGGCCACCAGCGCGGCGGTGGTGGCGAAAACCTCCGCCCCGGCCAGGGTCAGCGCGCTGGTCTTGCTCTCCAGCGTGCCGGCGCCGCCATAGGTCAGCGCCCCGGCATGACCCATGGCCACGCCCTCCTTGGCTTCGCGGCCCGCCAACAAGCAGAAAACCGGCTTGCCCAGGGGCTTGGCCGCCAGCGCCGCGGCGAATTCCTCCTCCTCGGTGCCGCCCACCTCGCCAATCAGCACCACCGCCTCGGTGGCCCCATGCGCGGCCATCATCGGCAGCA
>CANFIE010000496.1 GCA_947446625.1 Acetobacteraceae bacterium
CCTGGCGCTTGCCATTGCCGCTGAAGATATCGGTCCAGCCACCACCCTGCGGTGCGGGTGCGGGGGCCGGCGCCTGCTGGCGCGGTGCGGGCATGCGCGGCAGCGGCGCCGGCATGGCGCGGCCAGGCCCGGTTTGTGGCACGCTGCCGGCGCTGGTGGGCACCGTGCCCCAGGGGTTGTCCGCCCGGGTGGGCGCCGGGCTGCTCGGGCGCGGCGTGGCATCGGCCGGCACCGTGGTGGCGCGGCCCACCAGCGCCTCATAGGCGCTCTCGCGGTCCACCACCGCCTCATACCGCCCGGCCAGGGGCGAATGCGCCACCACCTTGGCCCGCTCCTCGGCCGTAATGGCGCCGATGCGGCTGCGCGGCGGGCAGATGCGCGCGCGCTCCACCGGGCTGGGCGTGCCATCGGGCTGCAAGGTGCTCACCAGCGCTTCGCCCACCGCCAACTCGCCAATGGCCTGTTCCACATTCACCCGCGGATTGGGCCGGAAGGTGCTGGCCGCGGCGCGGGCGGCCTTCTGGTCCATGGGGGTGAAGGCGCGCAGCGCGTGCTGCACCCGGTTGCCCAGCTGCCCCAACACGGCGGCGGGCACGTCCAGCGGGTTCTGCGTCACGAAGTAAACGCCCACGCCCTTGGAGCGGATCAACCGCACCACCTGCTCCACCTTCTCCACCAGGGCACGCGGCGCGTCGTTGAACAGCAGGTGGGCTTCGTCGAAGAAGAACACCAGCTTCGGCTTGTCCAGGTCGCCGGCCTCGGGCAGTTCCTCGAACAACTCCGACAGCAGCCACAGCAAAAAGCTGGCGTAGAGCCGTGGCGACTGCACCAGCTTGTCGGCCGCCAGCACATTCACCGCGCCGCGCCCATCCGGCGTCAGCAGCAGCATATCGGCCAGCGCCAGCGCGGGCTCACCGAAGAAATGCTCGGCGCCCTGCTGCTCCAACTGCAACAGCTTGCGCTGAATGGTGCCGATGGTCGCCTTGCTCACCTGGCCATAATCGCCGCGCACTTCCTCGGCGCGGTCCGCCACGTGCGAGAGCATGGCGCGCAAATCCTTGAAGTCGAGCAGCAGCAGCCCTTCATCATCGGCCAGCTTGAAGGCAATGCTGAGCACGCCTTCCTGCACTTCGTTCAACTCCAGCATGCGGGCCAGCAGCAGCGGCCCCATCTCGGCCACCGTGGCGCGCAGCGGGTGGCCCTGCTTACCGAACACATCCCAGAACACCACAGGCGCGGGTTCATAGGCGAAGTCGGTCTCGCCCAGTTCATGGGCGCGCGCTTCAAGCTTGGGGTTGGGCTTGCCGGGCTGGGAAATGCCGGCCAGGTCGCCCTTCACGTCTGCGCAGAACACCGGCACGCCAGCGCGGGAAAATCCCTCGGCCAGCACTTGCAGGGTTACCGTCTTGCCGGTGCCGGTGGCCCCCGCCACCAGCCCGTGCCGGTTGGCCTTGGAGAGCGCCAGCAGGCAGGGGTTCTCCCCCTGCCCAATCAGTATCGTGCCATTCGCCATGTGCTGCCTGCCCCCCGAAACACCAAGGCCCCGGCATATACCGCAGCGGTGGCGCCGGGGAACAGCGCGGCGTCAGGCCACCTTGCGGCCGGCCAGCCGGTCGCGCAGCGCCCGCGGCAACTGCCGGGCAGACTTGGCCCGCGGCAGGTCCATTTCCGGGATGGTGGGCAGGTGGCCGTACAGCGCCTCGTGCTCGTCCCAGTTGTCGAAGGCTAGGCGATCCACATTGTCCACGAAGGTCTCGGCCGGCACGCCTTCCGCCAAGATCAGGCTGTGATCGGCCAACTCCACGTGGTGGTAGGTGAAGCGCTCCGGCACCGCTTCCTCGCGGGTGATGCCCGGCAGCCCCACCAGCGCGCTGGCCTGCACCAGAATATCCTCCACCAGCAGGGCGTGGTCGGGCGAAACCAGCAGGTCCCGCTCCGGCATGCCTGCGCCCAGCGCACCGGCGCTGATGCGGATGGGCAGCACCCGCAGCGGGTCGGCGAATACGGTGGAAACCGTCTGCCGGCCCATCCAGCGCACCGGGCGGGCGGCGCCTTCATGGGTCAGCACCAGGTCGCCAATCGCCAGGCTTTCCACCACGCGCTGGCCGGTGGGCGTCGCCACCAGCGTGCCGGGGTAGAAGCAGATCACCACGTCGATGCTGTTGCCAGCCACGCTGCCGGTATTGCCGGCCACGTCCAACAGTTGCAGCGCGGTGGTCAGCGTGCCGCTGGTATCCAGCCCATGGCCGTTGAGGTTCACCATGTTGGTGCCGTTGGTGACCGCCACGGAATAGGTGTGGCTATGGGCATCGGTGAACACCAGCGTGGCGGTGGCATCGGCATCCACCCCGCCCACCGTCACCTCAACGGCGTTGGTCTCGGCGTAGCTGAGCACATGGTCCGCGCTGTCATTCACCGAGACACTGGCCGCGGTGTCACGGTCCACCTGGGTGTCGATGGTAACGCTGAGGTTGCCCGCGGCGCTGGTATTGCCGTTATCGTCGCTGGCCGTGGCGGTGAAGATATAGGTGGTGCCGTCGGTCAGCGTGTTGCTGTCGGTGATGGTCCAGCTGTTGAAGGCGTCCACCACGGCGGTGCCGACTTCAGTGCCGTTCTGGAACAGCGTTACAGTGCTGCCCACCTCACCCAGGCCGCTGAAGGTCAGCGTGGTGTCATTGGTGATGGCGTCGTCAGTGACGCCGCTGTCGGTGGTGATTTCCAGGAAATCGGGCACGGCCGGCGCAACCCGGTCGATGGTGATGTCGGTATTGCCGCCGTTGGTGGTGAAGATGAAGTTCAGCAAGTTCAGCGCTTCGGCATCGGCGAAGTTCAGCGCCACGTCACCATGCGCGGTGGTGGTGATCAGCAGGACATTGCCGGCTTCAAGGCTGTAGCCGGTAATGTCGGTGATGCCACCGAGCGTAATCAGGTCGCCATTGTAGAAGTTGACGATGGTGGCCGCGAAGTTGGCGGCATCATTCAGCACCACAATGCCGCTGTGGTCGGTCAGTTCCAGCGTCTGCCCGGCATCCACCGAGCCGTTGAAGATCACCTCGCCGCCACCACCGACCTGAATGAGGTTGTCCAGGCTGAGCGGGTCGGAGACCACGTTGCCGTTGATGATCAGCGGGTCGTTGTTGCAGACGATGATGGTGCCGGTATTGGTGA
>CANFIE010000497.1 GCA_947446625.1 Acetobacteraceae bacterium
GTGCTGCCCCAGCGTCGGCGGCGCGCTGCGATAGGTCGGCGGCGTCTCGCTCAGCTTCACCGGGTTGGCGATAACCTTGATCGTCTCGCCGCTGCCATGCTCGAACTCAACCGTCATGTTGCGCGCCTGCACATGCGGGTCGGCGAACACTTCCTTCAGCGTATTGATCGGCCCGCAGCCAATCTTCTGCGCCTCCAGCAGCCCCACCCATTCGGTGGTGGTCCGGCTTTTCATCACCGGCGTCAGCGTCGCCGTCACCAAATCCCGGTTCGCCACGCGAATGGGGTTGGTGGCAAAGCGCGGGTCGCTCAGCAGGTGTTCCTGGCCAAACGCCTTGCAGAACCGCTCAAACGTCGGGTCATTGCCCACCGCCAGAATGATGTAGCCATCCTTGGTCGGGAATTCCTGGTAGGGCGCGATATTCGGGTGCTGGTTGCCCAGCCGCGCCGGGTTCTCGCCGGTGGCCAGGTAGTTCATGCCCTGATTCGCCAGCCAGGCCACATGCGTGTCCAGCATGCCGATATCCACCTGCTGGCCCTGCCCCGTGGCGTGCCGGTGGTTCAGCGCCGCCAGAATGCCAATGCAGCCGTACAGCCCGGCGAACAGGTCCGCCACCGGCACGCCCACCTTCTGCGGGCTGCCATTCGGCTCGCCGGTCAGGCTCATCACCCCGCCCATCGCCTGAATCAGCGCGTCATAGCCCGGCCGCGGCGCATAAGGCCCGGTCTGCCCAAACCCCGTGATGCTGCAATAGATCAGCTTCGGAAACTTCGCGTGCAGCTGCTCATAGCCCAGGCCGTACTTGGCCAGCGCGCCAACCTTGAAGTTCTCCACCAGCATGTCGCAGCTCGGCAGCAGCTTCTGGATGATCTCCTGGCCTTCCTTGCTGGCGATATCCACCGTCACGGATTTCTTGTTCCGGTTCACGCCCAGGAAGTAGGCGCTCTCCTTCGTCTCCGGCCAAAACGGCGGGGCGAAGCCGCGGGTATCATCCCCCGCCTCGGGCCGCTCAATCTTGATGATCTCGGCGCCCAGGTCACCCAGCATCTGGGTACAGGTCGGCCCGGCCAGCACGCGGGTCAGGTCGAGGACGCGAATGCCCGAAAGCGGGCCGGTCGGGGTGGCCATGCTCAATCTCCTTGCAGCCTCCTGTGCTTACCCGTGGCATCCCGGTGCGGCAACCCAGCGCGCGGCACAACCCAACCGCCGGTCGCTTGCCCTTTCCCCGGCCCAGGGGCATTTTCCGGCACCTTCCCGGAGATGACCATGCTCGACCGTCCGCACCCCACCCCCACCGCCCCGCTGCTGGACCCCTTCGCCCTGGCCACCGCCATGTCCGGCTACCACTTCATCGGTGGCGCCTATGTGCCGGCGCGTTCGGGCAAGACCTTCGCCGTGGTCAACCCCGCCACCGGCATTGAAGTGGCCCGCACCGCCGAGGGCGACGCCACCGACGTGGACGCCGCCGTGCAGAACGCCGCCGTGGCGCAAAAGGCCTGGGCGAAGATGCCCGCCCGCAAGCGCGGCGCCCTGGTGCATGCCTGCGCCGCCCTCATCCGCGAACACGTGGAAGAGCTGGCCAAGCTCATCGCGCTGGAAACCGGCAAGGCGCTGCGCACCGAAAGCCGCGTGGAAGCCAATACGGTAGCCGACATCCTGGAATTCTTCGGTGGCCTGGGCAGCGAGCTGAAGGGCGAAAGCGTCCCCTTCGCCCCCAATGTGCTCAGCGTGACGGTGCGTGAACCCCTGGGTGTGGTCGGCGCCATCATCCCCTGGAACGTGCCCATGCTGCTGATGACGCTGAAGGTGGCCCCCGCCTTGGTGGCCGGCAACAGCGTGGTGGTGAAGTCGGCCGAGGAAGCCCCGCTCGCCGTGCTCCGCATCTGCGAGTTGATGAACCGCATCCTGCCGCCCGGCGTCTTTAACATGCTGTCCGGCTTCGGCCCGGAATGCGGCGCCCCCCTGGTGGAACACAAGCTGGTCCGCAAGGTCACCTTCACCGGCAGCGTCGAGACCGGCAAAATCGTCGCCCGCGCCGCCGCCAACAAGCTCATCCCGGTCACGCTGGAACTCGGCGGCAAGTCGCCGATGATCGTGTTCGCCGACTGCGATTTCGCCAAGACGGTCAGCGGCGCCCTCACCTCCATGCGCTTCACCCGCCAGGGCCAAAGCTGCACCGCCGCCAGCCGCATCTATGTGGAACGCCCGATCTTCGACGCCTTCGTGGCCGAGATGAAGAAGGCCGTGGACGCCATGGTGATGGGCGACCCGCTGGATGAGAAGACCGACATCGGCACCATCATCAGCCAGGACCAATTCTCCAAGGTCCAGGGCTTCATCGACGAAGGCACCAAGACCGCCGGCGCCACCGCCCATGTCTGCTCGGCCATGCCGTCCGACCCCGCGCTGAAGAAGGGCCTGTTCCTGCGCCCCGTCATCTTCACCGGCCTGGACGCTTCCAGCCGCCTGGTGCGCGAGGAAATCTTCGGGCCCGTCACCGTCATGCAGCCGTTCGACGACGCCGAAGCCGTGCTGGCCGAAGCGAATGACAGCGATTACGGCCTGGCCGCCAGCCTCTGGACCAACAACCTGAAGGTCGGCCTCGACCTCGCCCACCGCCTGGAAGCCGGGCTGGTGCAGATCAACCAGAACCTGGTGGTGCAGGCCAACCTGTCCTATGGCGGCGTGAAGTCCTCGGGCCTCGGCAAGGAAGCCAGCCTGGAAGCCATGCTGGAGCACTTCACCCACAAGAAGACCATCATGGTGAACATGGCCTAAGGCCAGACCGGGCCGGAACGGCTTCCCATGCATCCCCTCGGCCGTTCCCGCCCGTCCCGCCGCTTCCGGCGCGGACCACCACTATGGCTGCGCCTGCTGCTGGGCGCCCTCATCCTGCTGCTGCTGGCCATCGGCGGCAGCGCCTGGGCGCTCTGGCGCACCATCCCGGCGCCAACGGATGAGGTCCGCATCCCCGGCCTCTCCGCCCCCGTCGCCATCACGCTCGACCAGCACGGCATCCCCCGCATCCGCGCCGCCACGGAACTGGACGCCTACGCCGCCATCGGCTGGCTCCACGCCCGGGACCGCCTGTTCCAGATGGAGCTGATGCGTCGCGGCGCCGCCGGCCGCCTGGCCGAGATCGGCGGCCCCGCCCTGCTGCGGAA
>CANFIE010000498.1 GCA_947446625.1 Acetobacteraceae bacterium
CGCCGGCAACCCGCTGCACCTGGCCATGGGCGTGGATGCCGCCCAGGGCAATATGGAAGGCAAGGACCTGCGCTTCGGCCAGGCGCTGGTGGCGCTGTTCACCGCGACCACCACGGGTGCTTCCTGCGGCGCGGTGAATGCGATGTTCGACAGCTTCACCCCGCTCGGCGGCATGGTGCCGCTCTTCCTCATCCAACTGGGCGAGGTGTTGCCCGGCGGCGTCGGCTCGGGCCTGTATGGCATGCTGGTGTTTGCGCTGCTCGCGGTGTTCGTGGCCGGGTTGATGGTGGGCCGCACGCCGGAATTCCTCGGCAAGAAGGTGCAGGCGCGTGAGGTGAAGCTGGCGATGCTGGCGGTGCTGGTGCTGCCCGCCGTTATCCTGGGTCTTACCGGGTTGAGCATGGTGCTGGCGGTGGCCACCGCGTCGCTGGCCAATGCCGGGCCGCATGGCCTCTCCGAAATGCTCTATGCCTTCAGTTCCGCCGCCGGGAATAATGGCTCGGCCTTTGGTGGGCTTACCGCTGATACGCCCTGGCTGAACACCACGCTTGGCCTTGCCATGCTGCTGGGCCGCTTTGCCTATGTGGTGCCAGTGCTGGCCCTGGCTGGCTCGCTGGCCGCCAAGCCCAAGGTGCCCGCCAGCGCCGGCACCTTCCCCACCGACGGCGCGCTGTTCGCCGGGTTGCTGGCGGGGGTCATCCTCATCCTCGGTGGGTTGCAGTTCATGCCCGCCCTCGCGCTTGGCCCGCTGGCCGACCACTTCACCCTGCTTGCCGGCAAAACCTTTTGAGGGACATGCCATGATCAGCCCAACCATGCCGCGCCACAACGCGGCGCCCGCCCTGCTGGACCCGGCCCTGCTGGGCCGCGCCCTGCCCGGCGCCTTCCGCAAGCTGAACCCGCTGACCCTGGTGCGGAACCCGGTGATCTTCACCACTGAGGTTACCGCCGCGCTGGTGACCGCCCTGGCGGTGCAGGCCGCGCTGGCCGGGGCCGCCTGGGGCTTCGCCACCGCCATTGCCGCCTGGCTGTGGCTGACGGTGCTGTTCGCCACCTTTGCCGAGGCGGTGGCCGAGGGCCGGGGCAAGGCGCGGGCCGAATCAATGCGCCGCGCCCGCACCGAGGCCCAGGCCAAGCTGCTGCTGCGCGCCGATGACCGCACGCAGCACCAGCCCCGCGCCGCCACCGAATTGCGCCTGGGCGACCTGGTGCTGGTGGAGGCCGGCGACCTGATCCCCTCGGATGGCGAGGTGGTGCTGGGCGTTGCCAGCGTGAATGAAGCGGCGGTAACCGGCGAAAGCGCGCCGGTCATTCGTGAATCCGGCGGCGACCGCAGCGCGGTGACCGGTGGCACGCTGGTGGTCTCCGACTGGTTGGTGGTGCGGATTACCGCCGCGCCGGGCAGCACCTTCCTTGATCGGATGATTTCGCTGGTGGAAGGCGCGACGCGGCAGAAGACGCCGAACGAAATCGCGCTGGATATTCTGCTGGCGGGGATGACGATCATCTTCCTCATTGCCGTTGCCACGCTGGTGGGGTTGGCCAGTTGGGGCGGCCAGCCGCCCAGCGTCACGGTGCTGGCGGCGCTGCTCATCACCCTCATTCCCACCACCATTGGCGGGCTGCTCTCGGCCATTGGCATTGCGGGCATGGACCGGCTGGTGCGCTTCAACGTCATGGCCACTTCCGGCCGCGCGGTGGAGGCAGCCGGCGATGTGGATGTGCTGCTGCTGGACAAGACCGGCACCATCACCTTCGGCAACCGGCAATGCGCCGGCTTTGTTGCCGCGCCCGGCGCCACCGAACAGGAGGTGGCGGAGGCCGCGGTGTTTGCCTCGCTGGCCGATGAGACGCCGGAGGGCCGCTCCATCCTCGGCTTTGCCCGCGACCGCCTGGGGCTGGAGCCGCCCGCCCTGCCGCCGGCCGCGCAGGTGGTGCCCTTCACCGCGCAAACCCGGCTCTCGGGGCTGGACCTGGACGGCAACCGCTACCGCAAGGGCGCGGTGGACAGCCTGGTGCAGGCCGAAAACGCCACTCTGGCGCCGGAACTTGCCCAGGCCATCGACCGCATTGCCCGCCAGGGGGCCACGCCGCTGGCGGTGGCACTGAATGGGCGCATTCTGGGCGCCATTGAGCTGAAGGACATCGTCAAGCCCGGTATCCGCGAACGCTTCGCTAGCCTGCGCCGCATGGGCATCCGCACCATCATGGTGACGGGTGACAATAGGCTGACCGCCGCCGCCATTGCCGCCGAGGCCGGGGTGGATGATTTTCTGGCCGAGGCGACGCCGGAGGACAAGCTGCGCACCATCCGCGCCGCGCAGGCCGAGGGCCGGCTGGTGGCGATGTGCGGCGACGGCACCAACGACGCCCCCGCGCTGGCACAGGCCGATGTGGGCCTGGCGATGCAGACCGGCACCCAGGCGGCGCGTGAGGCCGGCAATATGGTCGACCTCGACAGCGACCCGACCAAGCTCATCGAGGTGGTGGAGATCGGCAAGCAGTTGCTGATCACACGCGGGGCGCTGACCACGTTTTCCATCGCCAATGACGTGGCCAAGTATTTCGCCATTCTGCCGGCCATCTTCGTGGCCTCGTACCCCGAGTTGCAGGCGCTGAACCTGATGCGCCTGGCCAGCCCGGAAAGCGCCATTCTCTCGGCGGTCATCTTCAACGCGCTCATCATCGTGGCGCTGGTGCCGCTGGCGCTGCGCGGCGTGGGCTATGCGCCGGTGGGTGCCGCGCAGCTGCTGCGGCGCAATCTGCTGGTGTACGGCGCCGGCGGTATCGTGGCGCCGTTCATCGGCATCAAGCTCATCGACCTGCTGCTTTCAGTCACTGGAGTGTTCTGACATGGCCTTGCTCCGCCCTGCCCTGACGATGATCGTCGCGCTCACCCTGCTCACCGGCCTGGGGCTGCCCTTGGCGGTGACAGGAATGGCGCAGCTTGGCCTGCCCTGGCAGGCCAATGGCAGCCTGTTGGTGCGTGAGGGCACGACGCTTGGTTCCGCCCTGCTCGGCCAGCACTTTACCGCGCCGCGCTACTTCCAGGGCCGGCCCTCCGCCACCACCGAGGCTGACCCGGAGGCCGAGGGCAAGACCCGCGCCGCGCCCTATAATGGCGCTGCCTCGGCTGCCTCGCAGCAAGGCCC
>CANFIE010000499.1 GCA_947446625.1 Acetobacteraceae bacterium
CAGCGCGCCGGGCATGAGGTCTGGGCCGCCACCGATAATCGCCGCGGCCAGGTGGTGCTGGAACGCTTCGCCCCTGGCGGCCTGCTCAGCCTGGGCCCGCACCTGATATTGGCCGAAGCCGATCTGCCCCGCCCCACCGCCTACGTGGTGGTGGCCGGAGACGCCGCCCCCCAGGTGGCCGCCCGCCTGGCCGCCCGCGGCTTTCGCGTGGTGCTCAGCGACGCCCGGCTGCCCGAGGCCGCCGCCGTGGCCCGCGCCGCCGCCCAGCGCCTGGCTGGCCAGCGCGCTCCCTTGGCGGCCGAACCGCTTTACCTGGAACCCCCGGCGGTGCGCCTGCCGTGACCCTGCCTGCCGCAAAGGCCGAAGCCCCTGCCCTGGCCACGCTGCACGCCCAGGCCTTCCCGCCCGAGGAAGCCTGGGGGCCAGATGCCATGGTCCTAATGCTGGACATGCCCGGCGCCTTCGGCCTGTGGCGCCCCGATGCCGGGCTGGTGCTGGCCCGGGTGGTGCTGGATGAAGCCGAAATCCTCACCCTGGCGGTTGTGCCGGCGGCCCGGCGCCAGGGCCTGGGCGCCACCTTGCTGGCAGCCGCCCTGGCCGAAGCCGCCCGGCGCGGCGCCACCGCCATGCTGCTGGAAGTAGCCAAGGCCAACCAGCCCGCTCGCGCCTTGTACGCCGCCCAGGGCTTCACCCAGGTTGGCCTGCGCCGCCGTTACTATGCCAATGGCGACGACGCGCTGTTGTTGCGCCGCACTATCGGCCCAATCAATGCTTCCTGATGTAAATCAGGCTGACACCAGGGGAATCTTCACGCGTCAGCAATATTTCATGGCCCTGTTCTGCTGCGGTTTTCGGCACATTCAGCAAGGGCTCGGCGCCCTTCAGCCGAACCAGCAACACTTGCCCGGCCACCATGCGGTCCAGCGCCAGCCGGGTGCGTACAAAGGTCATCGGGCAAGTCTCGCCGGTTATATCCAACTCGCGATCGGCCGCCTGTTCTTTGCTATCCACCGGTTAAGCTGTCCTATGTTCAAAAATATGGTTGCACGCAGGGCAAAATAGCGCTTGATGGTTCCATATACAGTTTTAGCGCGAATCGAGGGGGAACCATTTACCCATGGCTGAACACGCCGCCAATGCCGATCTTCTGGGTCTGACTGCGGAAATCGTCGCTGCCCATGTATCCAACAACCCCGTCGCGCTTACCGACCTGCCGAATCTGATCCAGGAAGTATATCGCACCCTGGCCAATGTTGGTCAGCCCATGGCGAAGCCGGAGCCCGAGCGGCCGCAACCCGCCGTGCCGGTGAAGAAGTCCATCACCCCGGGCTACCTGATCTGCCTGGAAGACGGCAAGAAGCTGAAGATGCTGAAGCGGCATCTGCAAACCTCCTACAACCTCACGCCGGACCAGTATCGCGAGCGTTGGGGTCTGTCGTCCGACTATCCCATGGTTGCGCCCGACTACGCCAAGCACCGCTCCTCGCTGGCGAAGAAGATCGGCCTGGGCACCAAGCCGCGCGGCCGCCCGCCGGGCCGCCCCCGGCGTGATGCTGGCACCTCGGGCACCGGCAAGGCCGGCTGAAGCGCGGGCCTGGTCTTCCCCCGGGAAGGCCAGGCCACCCCGCTGCTGCACGGTGGCCGCCGGGGCCAAGGCCGGCTATGCTCGGTCGAAGCCCAACCCCCATGGCGGCCCTCCGCCCCGAAAGCCTGCGCCACCCGCATGCAAACCCGCGCGTCCTCGTCAGTTGAAGGCCTGTCCCGCATCGAACTCCTGTGCGTTGAGCGCGGGCTGAAGATGACCGAGCAGCGCCGCCTCATCGCCCGCGTGCTGTCCGAGGCCGAGGACCACCCGGATGTTGAGGAGTTGTACCGCCGCGCCGTGGTCCGAGACGCCCGCATCTCCATCGCCACGGTGTACCGCACGGTCCGCCTGCTGGAAGAAAAGGGTATCCTCGAACGCCATGCCTTCGGTGGTGGCCGCGCCCGCTACGAGCCTTCCGAGAATGGCAGCCACCACGACCACTTGATCGACGTGGACAGCGGCCAGGTGATGGAATTCGCCGACCCAAGGCACGAAGCCCTGGCCAAGGAAATCGCCGCCCAGCTTGGCTTTGAGCTGGTCGGTCATCGGCTCGAACTGCTCGGCCGCAAATTCCCCGAATCAAAGGGGCAACCAGCCCGCACAACGGGGCGACGCCAACGGGAACGCACCACATGAACGCCAACCCGGTCGCGCCACCAGACTTCGACCTGCCGCCGGAGGATGAACTCCGCGCCCCCGATGGCGGCTTCGTCGAGCTGCGCTCGATGAACCTCGGCGTCCGCATCGCCAGTTCCGCCGCCGAGATCGATGCCGTCCAGGCGCTGCGCTATCGCGTATTCTACGACGAAATGGGCGCCAAGGCTGATGCCGCCACCGCCGCCAGCAAGCGCGACGTGGATGCCTATGACGCCGTGGCCGACCATCTGGTGGTGGTGGATCACGACCTGGGCGCCGGGCCGGAAGCCATTGTCGGCTGCTACCGCCTCATCCGCCGTGCCGCCGCCGCCAAAATCGGCCATTTCTATTCCTCGGCGGAATATGATCTCACCAAGCTCATCGCCCTGCCCGGCGAAATCCTGGAACTTGGCCGGTCCTGCGTCGCCACCGAATACCGCACCCGCGGCACCATGCAGCTGCTCTGGCGCGGCATTGCCGCCTATGTGGTGCTGCACCGGATAGACCTGATGTTCGGCTGCGCCAGCCTGCCCGGCACCGACCTCGACGCCCTGGCCCCGCCGCTGACCTACCTGTGGCGCAACCACCTGGCGCCCGAGGAAATCCGCCCCCGCGCCGTGGCCGAGCGCTACGTGGCCATGGACCGCCTGCCGCCCGACGCGGTGAACCCCGGCCGGGCGCTGAACGTGCTACCGCCGCTGGTGAAGGGCTATCTCCGGCTGGGCGGCTTCATTGGCGATGGCGCCGTGCTGGACGAACAGTTCAACACCACCGATGTCTGCATCGTGGTGAAGACCGACCTCATCAGTGCCAAGTATTCCAAGCACTATGAACGCCGGGTCGGCTGGGTGGCCGATGAATAAGCCCCCGACGGCCCTTGATTTGAGAGGCTGCTTCACGGCTTTCGGCGCTGCCGCCTCGG
>CANFIE010000500.1 GCA_947446625.1 Acetobacteraceae bacterium
CGGGCCAGGGTGGCGGGCTCGGCGGGAAGCGGGGGCGCCGCGTCCTTGATGTTGCCCGGCACCTGCACGCCCCGGGCGCCCAGGGCGCGGAAATGCGCGGCATCCACCTCGCCCCGCGCCATCACCAGGGTGAAGCCGCCGATGACTCGGCGCGCCAGCCCCGGCGCCCAGCGCCAGCGCCGGGCCGAGTTGGCCGACATGCGGCCATTCACCAGCGCCAGCGGCACGCCCTGGGCGCGGGCGGCGGCCAGCAGGTTGGGCCAGAGTTCCGATTCCATGAAGCCGGCGGCATCCGGCCGCCAGCCGGCCAGGAAGCGGGCGCACCAGCCGGGTACGTCCAGCGGCACGAAGCGATGCAGCACCCGGCCATGCAGGGTGGCGGGCAGCCGGCGTTCCAGCAACTCGGCGCTGGTCAGCGTGCCGGTGGTGAGCAGCAGGGTCAGGTTGGGCGCGCGCTCGGCCATGGCTTCCAGCAGCGGCAGCAGGGCCAGGGTTTCCCCCACACTGGCGGCGTGCAACCAGAACAGCGGGCCGGGCGGGCGCAGGGCGCCGAAGCCCTCGCGTTCCGGCAGGCGGGTGGCCAGTTCCTTGCCGCGCCGGGCACGGCGGCGCAGGTGCCAGCGCAGCAGCGGCGGCATCAGGCTGGCGCTGCCGCGCCACAGGCCGGCGAGCAGGCTCATTGTGCCAGGCTCTCAAGCACCGGGCGGGCCGCCTCCGCGGCCCTTGGCTTCGCCGCGTTGGCGGCGGCAGCCGTTCGGTGGCTCGGCGCCATGGGCCGGAATGGGGGCAGGAGATGGACGTGGCTCATCTGCCGGCCACCCAGGCATCGGCTGTGGCGCAGGCGGCGGTCAGCGCGGCCTCAATGCCCGGTAGCGCGGTCTCGGCGGCATCGCGCGCCAGGAAAAGCGGGGCGCCCACCACCACCACGCCGCGGGCGAAGGGCAGCGGCAGCAGGAAGCGGTCCCAGCTGTTGAAGGCCAGCACTCGGCTGGTGCGGGCGGCGCAGGGCAGCAGGGCAAGGCCGCTCATGGCCGCCAGCAGCCCCACGCCGGGGGCGGCGCGGCGGCGCGGGCCGCGTGGACCGTCAGGCGTCAGCACCACCACATGGCCCTGGCGCAGCCGGCGGGTCAGGCCCAGCGCCCCGGCGGCGCCACCCCGGCGGGTGGAGCCGGAGACGGTGTGGAAACCCAGCCGGTTGATGACCCCGGCCAGCAGCCGGCCGTCGCGGTGGCCCGAGGCGAGGGCGAAGACCTGGCGTTCGGTGAAGCCGGGCAGGCGGCCGGCGGCGGCTTCCTGCCGCACCAGGCGCAGCATGGCGGGCATGATGCCGATGCGTTCATGCCAACAGGCGAAGATGGCGCCCTGCGGCTGGCCGGCGGGGGTGAGCATGGCGGCGAGCAGATGCTCATGCCCCAGCAGCGTCCAGCGGGTGGTGCGATAGACCAGCGCCATATAGCCGGCCAACAGGGCAGCCAGCATGCCCTGGGTGCGCGGATGGCGGATCAGTCGGCGGAGCATTGGGGCGCGTTCATGCTGCGGCGGGCCGTAGCATGGCGGCGCGGGTGGCGGAAAGATGCGGGCCGGGGCGGGCCTGGTTCAGTGCACGCCCTGCACGGCGGTGAGCGTCCAACTGCCGCCACGCGGGCGCACGAAGGTCCAGACCTCGGTGGCGTGGGTGCGGCGCACCGGGTCGCCACCCATAACCTTTTTGGTGCGTTCGTCGCGGGTGCAGTCCACCAGCGAAAACCGCATGGCCACGGTGGCGAATTGGCGGTTGCCCTCAACCCAGGTCTCGGCCAGGTCGCCCTGTTCCAGGGTAACGTCGGTCATGCGGTTGCGCAGGCTGCGGCTGGCCAAGCGTGCCAGTTGGTCGGCGTAGTGCTGCACCATCTCGGCGGTGCAGAGGCCTTGCAGGCCGGGCACGTCCTGGCGGCTCCAGGCGGCCTTCACTTCCTTCAGGCTGGTCTCAAAGGCGCGGAAATCCACGGCTGTGAGGGCAGGCGCGCTGGGGGCGGCCGGGGCGCCACCGCCACGCGGGGCGAAGCGCGGGCTCAACTGGCCGGAAAACCCCGGCGAGCCAGCGACGAAGCCATGCGCCAACGGGCTGGAGAGATGCGGCAGCGACAGGCGCGGCAGCCGGCGCAACAACTGGTACAGGCCGAAGGCAAGCACCAGCACCAGCAGCAATTGGGTGCCGAGGCCCAGGAAGCCGGCGAAGCTGCCATCCAGCCCGCTCAGGGGCGGGCGGCCGGCCAGCATGGCCACCAGCCCGGCGCCGGCCAAGCCGGCGGTGATGCCGGTGACGAAGCTGGGTCGGTTGGCCTGAACCATGGGGGCAGCGGTTGGCGGCAGGAAGGCGCGTGGGGTGGCCAGGGCCAGGGGAGTGCCACGCTCAATGGCGGTCGCGGGGGCGGGCATGTCGGTGCCACGGCCGGCCGGGCGGAAGGCGGCAGCCGTGCCGGGACGCGCCACGGCCTGCTGCGACAGGGGCAACAGCACAAGCGCCGCCAGGGCGAAAAGACGCAGGATGCCGGGCACAGGCAAGGGCAGCGTCATGGGCGTGGAACTCCGGAAGAGCTTACGCGGAGCTTAACACGCACTCACTTTTTGCAACACGGCTATGTGACGAAAGAATGCGACACTTTGTCACATTTTTTGTTCGCGTTTCGGTCTTTAATTATCATGAACCCGCAAGGGTCATGTCGTCCACGCGCAGGGTCGGGGCGTCGGTGCCACGGCGGAATTCAAGGTCATCGGCCGCTTGCAGCCGGGCCAGCATGTCCAGCAGGTTGCCGGCGATGGTGATTTCGCTGACCGCTTCGGCCAGTTGGCCATCCCGGATCATGAAGCCGGCAGCGCCCCGGCTGTAATCCCCGGTTACGCCGTTCACGCCCATGCCGATGAGTTCCGTAACGTAGAGGCCTTCCCGAATATCCTGCATCAGCGCAGCCGGTGAGACAGCCCCCGGGGCGAGCCAGAGATTGGTGGCCGAGGGGCCGGGCGGGCCGGAGGTGCCCCGGCTGGCATGGCCGGTGCTGGTCAGCCCCAGTTGGCGGGCGCTGCGCCAGTCCAGCATCCAGCTGGTGAGGATGCCATCCTCCACAATGGCGCGGCGCTGGCCGGCCATGCCCTCGCCGTC
>CANFIE010000501.1 GCA_947446625.1 Acetobacteraceae bacterium
CCGGCGAAAGGCGTGAATCAGCCTCCCGAACGACAAGCTTGGAGCATGATCGCTTCAGTCAGGCGCGATCATGCTCTAAGCCACCCCGCAGCAGGTGGGAGTATGGGCGGCATGGCCTACAAGGTTGCGGTAGTGGGTGCCACCGGCGCGGTGGGGCGCGAAATGCTGAAGACCCTGGCGGAGCGCGGCTTCCCGGTGGGTGAGGTGGTTGGCTTGGCCTCGGGCCGCTCGGTCGGGCAGGAGGTTTCCTTCGGCGAGGATCAGGTCCTCAAGGTCCGCAATGTGGAAACCTATGACTTCAAGGGCACCGCGCTGGCGCTGTTCGCCCCGACGGCAGCCGTCTCGGCCATCCACGCCCCGCGCGCGGCGGCCACCGGCTGCATGGTGGTGGACAATACCAGCCGCTTCCGCATGGAACACGACGTGCCCCTGGTGGTGCCGGAGGTGAACCCCAATGCCCTGGCCCGCGCCGCCAAGCGCCGCATCATCGCCAACCCCGGCAGCAGCACCATCCAGATGGTGATGGCGCTGAAGCCGCTGCACGACCTGGCCCGGGTCAAGCGCGTCGTCGTCTCCACCTACCAGGCCGTCTCGGGCGTGGGGAAGGAGGCGATGGACGAGTTGTGGAGCCAGACCCGCGGCATGTTCGTGAACGAGATGGGCGGCAGCGAGCAATTCACCAAGCAGATCGCCTTCAACGTCATCCCGCATATCGAGGATTTCATGCCCGATGGCGCCACCCAGGAGGAATGGGCGATGGCGGTTGAAACGCGCAAGATCCTCGCCCCCGATATCCAGGTGCTGGCCACCTGTGTGCGCGTGCCGGTCTTCATCGGCCATGCCGAGGCGATTGCCGCCGAGTTTGAGAACCCGATTACCGAGCCCGACGCCATTGCCGCGCTGCGCGACTTCCCCGGCATCATCCTGTTGGATAAGCGCGACGACGCCGGCTACGTCACCCCGGCGGAAACGGCGGGCGAGGATGCGGTCTATGTCTCCCGCCTGCGGCGCGATGCCACCGTACCGAATGGCTTGGCGTTCTGGTGCGTGGCGGATAACCTGCGCAAGGGCGCGGCGCTGAACGCCGTGCAGATTGCCGAGTTGCTGCATGAACGCGGCATGCTGGGCGGCAAGGGAGGCTAAGCATGCCACACGGCGCCACCGAGGCTTTGCTACGCACCCGAGAGGCCGTGGTGGACCTGGCCGGCATCGTGGCGCAGCTGGCGGAAAGCCAGGGCAGCCAGGGCGCCGGCATGGCGCAACTGGCCGAAGCCGCCCGCGCCATCAGCCGTGGCCGCCCGCAGGAAGCCGAGACTTTGCTGGCTGCGGCCACCGGCGCCCTGCAACAGGCCCAGGCTGGGCAACAGGCGGTTTTCCGCGCCGTAGTGGCACTGCTGGATGGCATGGGTGGCCTGCATGACTGACCCGATGGCCCTGGTGCGGCAAAGCCAGCTGCGCGCCAAGCAATCCATTCGCAGCGGCGCCGCCCAGGCCCTGGCCATGGATGCCCGGCTGGAGGAATTGGCCGGCAGCCAGCAACGCGTTGAATACAACCAGGCGCATCTGGCCGAACATCTCGGCCATCAATCCACCCGGCTGGAAGGCCTGGAAGCCCGCCTGGCGCAAACCGACGCTCGGCTGGCCGAGGCGCTGGAACCAAGGCGGCTCTGGACCCTGGGCCTGGCCTGCGCCGCGGCGGCCGCCGTGCTGGCGGCGCTGCTCTCCCTGTTGCTGCGCCTGGCTGTTTAGCCACCATCAAGGGACTAATTTCCTAAATCCCTTGACTTTCAGAACATAACAGGAACATATTCCCCGCCCCAGTCCCGGAGGCGGCGCATGGACCTGACTCACCCCCCCTTCTGGCAGCCCGCATTGCTGGCGGCGCTGCTCATCTTCCTGGTGGGGCTGGCCTTCGCCGGCTTCCTCTGGTGGTTGGCGGCGCGCAGCTTTGCCGTGCTGCAAAGCCCCACCACCACGCCCGAGCAACTCGCCAGCCTGCGCGACCTGCCCCTGGCCCTGCCCGAAGGCACCGTGCGCGCCGTGCTGGCGCTGATTGTCGGCGTGGTCGGCCTGCCGCTGCTGCTGTTCAGCCAAACCCTGCGCCTGCCCGATGCCGTGGCCGGCTATGTGAATGGCATCATTGCCGGGGTGTTCGGCTACTACTTCGGCGCCCGTGGTGGCAGCGCCGACGCGCAAACCGCCCGCCGCGCCACCGAGGCGCTGGCCACCACCACCCGCGCCCATGAGGCCCTGCGCAACGAGAACGCCGCGCTGGGCCAACAGGCCGCCACCGCCAGCCTGCCCGGCCAGGTGGCCGGCGCCATGGCCGCGCTGCAGCGCCAGGTGGCGGTGGCGGAAACCCTGGTGGAGAGCCTCGGCCCCGCCTTGCCGCCCGGCCTGTTGCCCGCCGGCAGCGCCGCAGCCCTGGGCAAGGCCCGCCAGGCGCTGGCCGCCGCCGGCCAACTGGCCGAGGGCAAGGCCGATGCCACAACCCTCGCCAGTCTCACCGAAGCCCTGGCCGGCCTGGCCGGCAGCAGCGGCCCCTTCCCGGCCCTGGCCCGGGCGGCGGCGGCGGCGCTGCCGGTGGTGGGCGGGCCGCTCGGCGCCGTGGCGCTGCTGTTGGGGCTGGGCTGGCAGGCCGGCAGCGCCGCCTGGCATCGCTGGCGCGCCCAGGTGCTGGACGCGCCGCACAACCCCACCCTGTTCGAGGCCGGCGGCATCACCCCCAGCGCCGCCGCGCACTGCCTGGGCGCCGCACCCATCTTCGCCCGCGTCTTCGCCCCGCATCTGGCCGAGCCAGGCTTCATCGCCGCCCTGCTGGACCTGGTGCTGCGCGAGGACGCCCCCGCCCGGCTTTGGGCGGAACACGGCAGCGCCTTCGCCACCCCGGCGGAAGCCGAGGCCGGCCTGACCGAATATCGCCGCGCCCTGCTGGCCGAGGCCGTGGCCGCCGACCTGCCCGCCGGCACCGACCCCGCCGCCCGCCAGGTGCTGGCCGCCGCCGGCCAGGTGCGCGCCCCGGCGGTGCAGGCCCTGGCGCTGCTGCTGGGCGAGCTGCGCGCCGCCCGGCAAGACCCCACCCCCCTGCTGCGGGAGATGACGCCATGAAGCCCCTGCTCACCCTGCCGC
>CANFIE010000502.1 GCA_947446625.1 Acetobacteraceae bacterium
GAAGTGCAGGCGGGCGACATCATCGCCATTGCCGGGCTTTCCGACGCAACGATCCCGGACACCATCTGCTCCCCGGAAGTGATGGAGCCGCTGCCGGCCATTCCGGTGGACCCGCCGACCCTGGCGATGACCTTCCGCATCAATGACGGCCCCCTGGGCGGTCGCGAGGGCAAGAAGGTGACCAGCCGGCAGATCCGCGACCGGTTGTTCAAGGAAATCGAAGGCAATGTCGCCATCAAGGTGAAGGTCTCGGAAGAGGTTGACGCCTTTGAGGTGGCCGGCCGTGGTGAATTGCAGCTGGGCGTGCTGATCGAGACGATGCGCCGCGAAGGCTTCGAGCTGACCATCGGCCGCCCGCGCGTGCTGACCCAGGTGAACCCGGAGACGGGCGAGCGCGAAGAGCCGTACGAAGCAGTGCTGGTGGATGTGGACGAGGCCTTCTCGGGCGTGGTTGTCGAGAAGCTGTCGATCCGCAAGGCACAGATGCAGGACATGCGGCCTTCGGGCGGCGGCAAGATCCGCATTACGTTCGAGATCCCGTCGCGCGGCCTGATTGGCTACCACGGCGAGTTCATGACCGACACGCGGGGCACCGGGCTGATGAACCGCATCTTCCTGGGCTATCGCCCCTGGGCCGGCGTTATTCCGGGCCGGCGCAATGGCAGCCTGATCTCCTCGGAGCCGGGCGAGGCGGTGCAGTACGCGCTGTTCTTCCTGCAGGACCGTGGCACGCTGTTCATCGACCCCGGCTCGAAGGTGTATGAGGGCCTGATCCTCGGCGAGCACAGCCGCGAGAACGACCTTGATGTGAATCCCATCAAGGAAAAGAAGCTCACCAACATCCGCGCCGCCGGCAAGGACGAAGCGTTGCTGCTGATTCCGCCCCGGAAGATGAGCCTGGAGCAGGCCATTGCCTACATTGAGGATGACGAGCTGGTGGAGGTGACGCCCTCGGCGATTCGCCTGCGCAAGCGCTACCTGGACCCGAATGAGCGCAAGAAGCACGCCAAGCGCGCCGAAAGCGCCGCGGCGTAATCCGGCTGGCCCCTGGTGCGTGGTGCGCGCCGGGGGCCAGGGCCTGGCTTTGGCCACGAAAAACCCCGGCGGATGGATGAGACGCGTAGCGTCCGCCCATCGGCCGGGGTTTTTTGTTATGATTGGGCCAGCGCGAGGCTGGCTGAATTTGGGGAAGATGGTGCGGTCAAGAAGATTCGAACTTCCACGGGGTTTCCCCCACCAGCACCTCAAGCTGGCGCGTCTACCATTCCGCCATGACCGCATCGGTAGAGCGGGGGCGTATAGCCGATGATGCAGCCGGCTTCAACGGACCCTGAGGCAGTTGATGTCGATTGGGCGATTTCTGATGCGTTAATTCCGTATCCCGAGGCGCTGGCGGCCATGGAATCCCGGGTTGCCGCCATTCGGGCCGGCGAGGCGCGGGAGCTGGTATGGCTGGTGGAGCACCCGCCGACCTATACCGCCGGCACCTCGGCCCGGCCGGAGGATTTGGTGGAGGCCCGATTCCCCAGCTTCAACGCCGGGCGGGGCGGGCAATGGACCTACCATGGCCCCGGCCAGGTGACCGGCTATGTGATGCTGGACCTGAACCGGCGCGGGCGGGATATTCGCGCCTATGTGTGGAAGCTGGAGGAGTGGCTGATCCGCACGCTGTGGCGCTTCAGCGTGAAGGGCGAGCGGCGCGAGGGCCGGGTTGGGATTTGGGTGGTGGACGCCGCCACCGGGCGCGAGAGCAAGATTGCCGCGCTGGGCGTGCGGGTGACGCGCTGGGTGACCTGGCATGGCGTGGCGCTGAATGTGGAGCCGGAGCTGAGCCACTTCGGCGGCATTGTGCCCTGCGGCATCAGCGAACACGGCGTGACCAGCCTGGCGGCGCTGGGGGTGATGGCGACGCTGGAGGAAGTGCAGGCGGCGATGCGGGGGTGCTGGGCGGAGGTGTTCGGCCCGGCGCCCGAGGCGGCGTAGCGCCTGCGGCCCGGACAAGAAAAAAGGCGGCGAGGATGTCCCCGCCGCCTTTGTAGAGTCTGATCGGCCGAGGCGGTCACGCCGTTGGCCGTTCAAAAAATCTCAGCCGCGTCGCTGGCCGCGCGCCGGTTCCGCAGAGGCTTCGCGGAAATCCGCGTTGCGCCAGGCGGCGCGGTCGGGGCGAGGGTCGTCGCCACGGCGGGGTTCGCCCTGCTGGGCGGCCGGGCGGCGCCGGGTGGCGTCTCCGGCGGCCTGCGGGGCTTCGCCACCACGGCGCTCACCACCGCCATTGCCCTGCGGCCGGCC
The DNA here is from genome assembly GCA_947446625.1 of Acetobacteraceae bacterium. GTDB lineage: Bacteria > Pseudomonadota > Alphaproteobacteria > Acetobacterales > Acetobacteraceae > CAIMOR01. The sequence goes on from CANFIE010000502.1 coordinate 2,290, forward strand.
ACCGCTGCGGCCCTGCGGCTTGGGGCCGGAACGCGAACCACGGCCCGGGCCCTGCGGCTGGAACTTGCTGCCGCGCTGGGTGTTGGGGCGGGCCACCGGCACGGTTTGGTCCTGGCGCATGTCTTCGGCCGGGATTTCACCGCGAATCAGCTTTTCCACCGCCCACAGCTTCTCCAGCTCATCGGGCGCGCACATGGCCACGGCTTCACCAGAGGCGCCGGCGCGGGCGGTGCGGCCAATGCGGTGGACATAGCTCTCGGGGGTGTCGGGCAGGTCGTACTGCACAACATGGGTAATGCCATCCACGTCGATGCCGCGGGCGGCGATGTCGGTGGCGACCAGGATGGGGGCACGGCCTTCACGGAACTCCCACAGGGCGCGCTCGCGCTGGCCCTGGGACTTGTTGCCGTGGATGGCATTGGCGGCCAGGCCGTCCTGCTCCAGCTGCTTCACCACGCGGTCGGCGCCGTGCTTGGTGCGGCTGAACACCAGGGTGCGGCCCACGCCTTCGCCACGCAGCAGCTGCGCCAGCAGGCCGCGCTTGCGCCCGGCTTCAATGTGCAGCACGCGCTGGTTCACCCGCTCGGCGGTGCTGGCCACCGGGGCCACTTCCACGCGTACGGGCTGGTTCAGCAGGTCACCGGCCAGCTTGGCGATTTCGGTCGGCATGGTGGCGCTGAAGAACAGCGTCTGCCGGTTGCGCGGAATGGCGCCAACCACCTGGCGGATGGCGGGCAGGAAGCCCTTGTCCAGCATCTGGTCGGCTTCATCCAGCACCAGCACTTCCACGCGGTCCAGCCGGGCGGTGCCGGCGGCCAGGTGGTCCATCAGGC
>CANFIE010000503.1 GCA_947446625.1 Acetobacteraceae bacterium
GGATCAGCCGCACTCCGGCCAACTCCTCGAACTGCATCATCATCAGGTGGTCATCGGTGCCGATGCCGGCGGTACCCACGCCCATCGTCTCCGGCGCGGCGCGGGCGGCGGCCTGGAAATCCGCCACGGTCTTCAAGGGAGAAGCGACATCCACCCAAAAGGCGCCGGGGTCGTCGGTGATGTTGGCCAGGAAGGTGAAGTCTTCCGGCCGGTAGCGCGGCCGGCGCTCAATGGCGTGGCCGTGCAGCGCATTGTTGGTGACAGCACCAATGGTGTAGCCGTCGGGCGCGGCATTGAAGGTGGCCTCAAAGCCAATTTGCCCACCGGCGCCGCTGCGGTTGGTGACGGCGTAGCGGAAGCCGGGGATGCGCGGCGCCACATGGTTCAGCACCACCCGGGCCATGGTATCCACCCCGCCGCTGGGCGGGTAGGGAATGATGACCTCCACCGGGCGGTCCAGCGGCCAGGCGGCGGCGCGGGCCAGGCGCGGGGCCGCCAGCATGGGCAGGGCAAGTGCCAACCTGCGCGAGAGCATGGGTTCCTCCGGCTTTGTTGCCGGCAAGACTGCCTGCTCTGGCGTGGCGGCGTCCAGTGCGGTTACCAAGGCGGCGGTATGGAGGCCGGATGATGAGCGATTGGGGCGTTGAGGGTGACTGGGCGGTGCGCAAGCAGCACCAGGTGCTGTGGGGCGAGTGCGACCTGTATGGCCATGCCAACCACACCACCTACCTGCGCTGGTGCGAGGATTTGCGCTGTTCCCACTGGCTGGCGCTGGGCGGCAGCTTCGCGCCCGAGGATTTCGGCCCGGTGCTGGGCAGCCTGGAGGCGAAGTACCTGAAGCCGCTGGTCTATGACCAGCCGGTGCTCATCACCATGCGCCCGGCCAGCCTGCGCCGCACCAGCTGGGTGGAGGAATATGCCGTGTGGAATGACGGCCTGTGCTTCACCTGCAAAAGCCTGCTGGTGGCGGTGCAGGGCAGCAGCGGCCAGAAGGTGCCGCTGCCCGAGGTGATGCGCGCCCGACTGCTGGCCGAGGGCGCCAAGGCGGAGGGCTGAGCCCCCGCCCCGCAAGCTTCTCAGCCGAAGGCGCGGCCCAGGCGGGCGAGGCCGGCGCGGGCCTCGGCCACCATGCGGGCGATGATGGCGCCGGCCGGCTCCACCTGGTCGATCAGGCCGACGCATTGGCCGGCCCAGACGAAGCTGCTGTCCAACTCGCCCTTGTCGGTGCCCAGCGCGTTCACCCCGCCCAGGATCATCGGCACGATTTCCTCCTTGGTCGCGCCACGGGCTTCGGCGGCCAGGATGGCATCGACATGCGGCGAGGTCAGCGCACGGCCCGGCATGCCAAGGCTGCGCTTGATGATGCGCGTGTCGTCCGGGCGGGCCTGGGCCAGGGCCTGCTTGTAGTTCTCATGCGCCCGGGCCTCGGTGGCGGCTACGAAGCGGGTGCCCATTTCCACGCCCTCGGCCCCCAGCGCCAGGGCCGCCAGCATGCCGGCGCCGCTGGCAATGCCGCCCGAGGCCAGCACCGGGATTTTCACCGCCGCCACGGTGCGCGGCACCATCACCATGGTGGTTTCGTCGCCGCGGCCCAGGTGGCCGCCGCCTTCAAAGCCCACGGTCGCCACCATGTCGGCGCCGGCGGCCTCGGCCTTCTTCGCCAGTTCCGGCCCGGCGATCAGCACCAGGGTCTTGGCCGCGCCGGCAATGCGCTTCAGGTACGGCGCCGGGTTGCCTGCGGTGAGCGCGATGACCGCGACCTGTTCCTCCAGCACCACGTCCAGCAATTCGTCAATGGCGCTGCGGCCAATGGGGAAGTTGACGCCGAAGGGCTTGCTGGTGAGCGCCTTGCAGCGGCGGATTTCGGCGCGCAATTCGGCCGGGCTGCACAGGCCGCCGGCGCCATCAGCGCCAATGCCGGCACTGGCGATCTGCCCCAGGCCGCCGGCATTGGAGACGGCGGCGGCCAGCGGCGCGGTGGCAACCCGGGCCAGGCCGCCCTGCACGATGGGGTAGCGGATGCCGAGGATTTCGGTGACGCGGGTGTTGATGCTGTCGGTCATGGTCTGGTTCCAGAAGGGCCGGGGCGTTGGCCGCAGCAAGGCACGGAATTGCCCATGTGTCATGCGCGGGAAAAGTCATAAACCCGGGACGGAATGGCGCGTTTTTGCTCATGCCGGGGGCGTTGGGGCGAATTTCCGCCGCGCAACGCTTGCATGCCCCCCCCTGCCTTGGGCAGTTTCGGTGCATTCGGATGGGACAGACCAGCATGATTTTCACCCGCAGGCAGGCTTTGGTGGGCGCTGCCGCCCTTGGTGCGCCGCTGCCGGCCCTGGCCCAAGGGCAGGCCCCGCGCCATGGCGGCACGCTGACGGTGCAGTTGACCAGCGAGCAGCGGGTGCTGAACCCGGCCATCCAGGCCTCCACCGGCGTTTACGTCATGGCCAGCAAGATCGTGGAGCCGCTGGTGGACCTGGACGCGGCCGGCGAGCCGGTGGGCGTGCTGGCGGAACGCTGGGAGGGCAGCGCCGATGGCCTGACCCACACCTTCCATCTGCGGCGCGGCGTAACCTGGCACGACGGCAAGCCCTTTGTGGCGAAGGACGTGCAGTTCAGCGCCATGGAGTGCTGGAAGAAGATCCTCAACTACGGCACCACGCTGTACCAGTTCCTGGACGCTGTGGAGACGCCGAACGAGCATACCGCCGTGTTCCGTTTCAGCAAGCCCATGCCGCAGGGGCTGCTGCTGCGCGCCCTGCCGGACCTTGGCCATGTGATTCCGGCGCATGTGTACGAAGGCAAGGATATCCGCACCAACCCGGCCAATACCGCGCCGATCGGCACCGGGCCCTTCGTGTTCAAGCAGTATGAGCGCGGCCAGTACCTGATTGCCGAGCGCAACCCGAATTACTGGCGCGGCAATGGCCTGCCGTATCTGGACCGCATTGTCTGGCGCTTCATCAGCGACCGTGCTGCTGCTGCTGCTGCGCTGGAGAGCGGGCAGGTGCAGTTCAGCCCCTATTCCGGCCTGGCGCTGAGCGACATCGCCCGGCTTTCGCGTGATGCGCGCTACACCGTGGGCACCAAGGGCAATGAGGGCAACACCGCCC
>CANFIE010000504.1 GCA_947446625.1 Acetobacteraceae bacterium
GGTCTGGAGCCTGGACCGCTACTTCAAGAATGACAGCCCGCAATATGATGCCGCCGGTTCCGCCATTGTGCGCGGCCGGGTGCCGGGCATTGCCGGCTACCGCCGCGTGGATGCCCGCACGGTGGAAATCACCACCGCGCGGCCGATCTCCTACTTCCCCTATCTGTCGGTCTATCTGCCCATCACCTCGCCGGCGGCGTGGGAAGCGGCGGGGCGCGACTATACCCGGCTGGCCATGGCACCCGCCGGCACCGGGCCGTTCCGCATCACCCGCTTCACCCCGCGGCAATCGGTGGAGCTGACGCGCAACGAGGGCTACTGGGACGCCCCCCGCCGGGCGAAGCTCGACCGCATCATCCTGCAGCCCATTCCGGATGCGAATACCCGGCTCGCCGCCCTGCGCGGCGGCCAGGTGGACTGGATCGAGGTGCCGCCGCCCGACGCCATTCCCAGCCTGCGCAGCGCCGGCTTCACCATCACCACCGGCAGCTACCCGCATGTGTGGCCCTGGGTGATGGCCCCCGGCCGCAATGGCAGCCCCACCGCCGATGTGCGGGTGCGCCAGGCGCTGAACTACTGCGTGGACCGCGCCGGCATGGTGCAGTTGCTGAACGGCACGGCGGAACCGGCGGTGGGCTTCTTCAAGGCAACCGACCCGAATTTCGGCAGCCCGCAGCACCGCTACACGCTGGACCCTGCCCGGGGCCGCGCCTTGCTGGCCGAAGCCGGCTTCACCCCGCAGCGGCCGTTGCGGCTCAAGGTGGGCATCTCGGCCAGTGGCTCGGGCCAAATGCTGCCCTTGCCGATGAACGAATTCGTCCAGGCCAACCTGAAGGAGCATTGCGGCGTGGACGTCACCTTCGAGGTGGTGGACTGGAACACGCTGCTGGGCGCCTTGCGCGCCACGCCGGACCAACCCGCCTGGCTGGGCGCCGATGCGGTGAATGTCAGCCTGGTGTCGTCCGACCCCTCGCAGATGGCGCGCTGGTTCCTCTCGGCCAATTTCTCTCCGGCCGGCTCCAACGCCGGGCATTGGCGCGACCAGCGGTTTGACACCGCCTTCGGCGCGCTGGAAACCGAACGCAACCCGGCCCGGGTAGCCGAGCTGCTGCGCGGCGCGCATGAGCGCCTGGTGGACGACGCCCCCTGGCTCTACATCGTGCACGACCTGAACCCGCGCGCGATGAGCCGCCGGGTGCGCGGCTTTGTGAGCGCGCAAAGCTGGTTCGCCGACCTCAACGTGGTGGACATGCAATAGGCATGAATTGCCCAGTTTGAGGGCATAGCGCGGGCGCCCCGCCCTGGTTTGGGCGCCCGCACCACAGTTGCACGGCGCTTGCATCGCCCGCCGCAGGAACCGCGGGAGAGCCGGACGATGAAGCTTCTGAAGTACAGCGCGGGGCTGGCCATGGCCGCCCTGCTGGCCGGGCAGGCCCCTGCCCCAGCCCAGGCGCAGCAGAAAACGCTGCGCATCGCGATGACCGCCTCTGACGTGCCGATCACCACCGGCGCGCCGAATAACGGCTTTGAGGGCATGCGCTTCCTCGGCTACCCGGTGTTTGAGGGCCTGGTGCTGTGGGACCTGTCCCGCACCGACCAGCTGGCCACGCTGCGCCCCGGCCTGGCCGAGCGTTATGAGCAGGACCCCGCCGACCCCAAGCGCTGGATCTTCCACCTGCGCCGTGGCGTGAAGTTCCATGACGGCACCGACTTCAACGCCGATGCGGTGATCTGGAACCTGGACCGGCTGTTCAAGAACGACAGCCCGCAATTCGAGGCCCAGGGCAGCGGCACCGCCCGCGCCCGCGTCACCATCATGGGTGGCTACCAGAAGATCGACGACCACACCGTGGCGATCTCCTCCACCCGGCCGGCCAGCTACTTCCCCTACATGGTCGTGTACCTGCTGATGACCAGCCCGCACAGCTGGGAGGCCGCCGGGCGTGATTGGACGCGCACCGCCGCCGCACCGGCCGGCACCGGCCCGTTCCGCCTCAGCCGCTTCGTGCCGCGCCAGAGCGCCGAACTCTCGAAGAACGAAGGCTATTGGGACCGCAGCCGCATTCCCCGGCTGGACCGCGTGCTGCTGCAGCCCATCCCTGATGCCAATGCCCGCCTGGCCGCGCTGCGCAGCAACCAGGTGGACTGGATTGAGGTGCCGCCGCCGGATGCGCGGCCCAGCCTGCGCCAGGCTGGCTTCAACGTTACCACCGGCAGCTACCCGCATGTGTGGCCGTGGTTCCTGCAGCAGGCCGGCAACACGCCGTTCAGTGATGTGCGGACCCGCCAGGGGCTGAACTACTGCGTGGACCGCGCCGGGCTGGTGCAGTTGCTGAACGGCACGGCCGAGCCCAGCGTGGGCTGGCTGAAGCCCTCCGACCCCGCCTTCGGCACGCCGGAGCACCGCTACCGCTTCGACCCCGCCCGCGGTCGCGCCCTGCTGGCCGCCGCCGGCTACACCGCGCAGAACCCGCTGCGCTTCAAGGTGATGATCTCCACCAGCGGTTCGGGCCAGATGCTGCCCCTGCCGATGAACGAGTTCCTGCAGCAGAACCTGAAGGAAGCCTGCGGCGTCGAGGTCACCTTCGAGGTGGCGGAATGGAACACGCTGCTGACCGCAACGCGCAGCCCGCCGGGCGCCCCGGTGCTGAATGGTTCGGTCTCACTGAACCCGTCCTCGCCGTCGTCCGACCCCTCGATCATGGTGCGGTACTTCACCCGCGGAGCCTTCGCGCCCAACGGCTTCAACTGGCAGCAATGGACCGACCCGGCCTTCGATACCGCGATCGCGTCGCTGGAAGCCGCCCGCACCCCGGCCGAGGCGACCGCCGCCTATGCCCAGGCGCATACCCGCCTGGTGGACAACCCGCCCTGGCTCTACATCGTGCACGACCTGAACCCCCGCGCCATGAGCCGCCGGGTGCGCGGTTTCGTCAGCCCGCAAAGCTGGTTCGTGGACCTGGTGACGGTGGATCTGCAGTAGCAGCCACCACCCTCCCCCACGGTGTGGGGGAGGGTTCGCCATACCCTTGAGCGGCCGATTCACGGCCTGCGGCGCTGCCGCCTTGGCCGATCAGACGCTATATAAGCGGCCGATTCAC
>CANFIE010000505.1 GCA_947446625.1 Acetobacteraceae bacterium
AGCGCGGCGGGGCGGCGGTTTGCGGCCATTCCCGCAGCAGCAACTCCAGCAGGCTGGCCTGGCAGGGCACCTCATGCAGCCCCGGCACGTCCAGCAGGCCGGGATGCAGCGGGTAATAGCCCGGCCCCAGCACACCTCGCGCCCGCACCACCCCGTGCCGAAACGCCACCGCCCAGGCCAAATGCTGCCGCACCCGGCCCAGCCAACGCCTCACCATGCCGCCCCGCTATACCGAGAGGTAATGCTGATAGGTCGCCTCATCCGCCAGCAGCGCCGCCATCTCGCCATCCCAGCGCAGCCGGCCCTGTTCCAGAATCACCGCCCGGTCGGCCACGGCATGGGCAAAGTGCAGGTTCTGCTCGGCCAGCAGAATCGCCAACCCCTCGGCCTTCAGCAGCCGCACTGTCTGCGCCATGCGCTGCACCACCACCGGGGCCAGGCCCTCGCTCGGCTCATCCAGCAGCAGCAGGCGCGGATTGCCCATCAACGTGCGGGCAATGGCCAGCATCTGCTGCTCGCCGCCGCTCATCCGCCCGCCCGGCCGGTCCTGCATGGCACCCAGACTCGGAAACAGCTCATACAGCCGCGCCTCGGTCCAGGGCCGCAGCCCCTCCGTCGGCGGGCGCCGGCCCACGGCCAGGTTCTCCCGCACCGTCAATTCCGCGAAAATCCGCCGATCCTCTGGCACATAGCCCAGGCCGCGCCGCACAATCTCGTAGGGCTCGCGCCCGGCCAGATCCTGCCCGGCAAACACCACCCGTCCGGCGCTGGGCCGCACCAGCCCCATGATGGATTTCAACGTGGTGGATTTGCCCGCGCCATTACGCCCCAGCACCACCACCACCTGCCCGGCCGGCACCGCGAAGCCGATGCCATCCAGAATATGCGCCCGGCCATAATGCGCCGAGAGCCCTTCAACCGTCAGCATTCCGGCGCCTCCTGCTCGGGGTCCGGCTCAGGCTCCACCTCGGCCAACTCCTCCTCAAACCCGCCGCCCAGATACACATCCTGCACCAGCGGATTGTTGCGCACCTCCTCGGCGCTGCCCTCGGCAATCAACCGGCCACGATCCAGCACCAGCACCCGGTCGGCATGGCCGAACACCACATCCATGTCATGCTCGGTGAACAGCACGGCCATGCCGCGCTCCCGCGCCAACTCGGCCACCAGCGCCATCAGCCCCACGCGTTCCTGCGGCGCCATGCCGGCGGTGGGCTCGTCCATCAGCAGCAGCTTGGGGTTGCCGGCAAGGGCAATGGCCAACTCCACCCGCTTCAGGTCGCCATAGGCCAGCACCGCGCAGGGCCGGTTCACCTGCCCGGCCAGTCCCACCCGCTCCAGCAGCGTATCGGCCTGGCCACCACGCAGCCGCCGCGCCGGGGTCCAGAACCGCCGCAACTCCTTGCGGTTGGCCATCAGCGCCAGTTGCACATTCTCCCGCACGGTCATGGAGCCAAAGGTCGCGGTGATCTGGAAGGTACGCCCCACGCCACGCCGCGCCACGCGCCGGGGCGGCAGGCCGGTAATCTCGTTCCCCAGGAATTTCACCACGCCGGAATCCGGCTTCAACTGCCCGTTCAGCAGGTTGAAGCAGGTGCTCTTGCCCGCGCCATTCGGCCCGATCAGGGCCAGCAATTCCCCCGGCCGCACGCCGAAGGAAACATTGTCCACCGCCCGCACCCCGCCGAAGGAGCGGTGCAGGTTCTGCGCCTCAAGAGTGAAGCGTTGCACGGCGCCGGCCCTCCCAGGCTTGCCGCGCCGCGCCCGCCAGCCCCTGCGGGAACACCAGCACCAGCAGCAGAATCACCAGCCCCAGCACCAGGCGCCAATACTCGGTCAGCCGCACCAGTTGTTCATGCAGCCCGGTGAAGGCCAGCGCCCCCAGCACCGGCCCGGCCAGGGTCTGCACCCCGCCCAGCAGCACCATCAGCAGCGCATCCACGCTGCGCGGAATATCCAGCGCGGTGGGAAACACGCTGCCCTTGGCATAGGCGAACAAGCCGCCCGCCACGCCGGCAAACCCCGCCGCCACCACAAAGGCCACCCAACGCACCGCAAAGGCGTTGATGCCAATGGCCTCGGCCCGCAAGGCATTGTCGCGCTGCGCCCGTAGCGAATAGCCAAACGGAGACATCGCCATCCGCCGCAGCAGCAGCGTGCCCGCCACACTCAGCCCCAGCGCCAGCCAGTAGAAATGCAGCTTGTCGGCCCAGGCATCGGGCCACACGCCCAAAATGCCATTGTCGCCGCCGGTCACTTCCACCCACTGGAAGGCCACGCTCCAGGCAATCTGCGCGAAGGCCAGCGTCAGCATGGCGGAATACACACCCGAAAGCCGAACGCAGAAAAACCCAAACAACATGCCCGCCAGCCCGGCCGCCACCGGCGCCAGGGCCAGGGCCGGCATCATGCTGGCGCCGTACCACTTGGCCAGCAGCGCCGCGCCATAGGCACCAATGCCAAAATACGCCGCATGCCCAAAGCTGGCCATGCCGCCCGGCCCCATGATGAAGTGCAGCGAGGCCGCGAACAGCACGGCAATGGCCATGTCGGTCAGCACAATCAGCGCGTAGTCGCCCGCCAGATAGGGCGGCGCCACCACGGCGGCCAGCAGCGCCACCAGCCCCAGCCAGCGCAGGGCCGGCGGCGCCCGGCGCAGCACCGGCTCGGCCACGCTGGCCACCGCCGCCTGCGCCACCACCGCCTTGCCGAAGAACCCGCGCGGCCGAATGACCAGCACCACCGCCATCACCAGAAACACCAGCACCAGGGTGATCTTGGGGAAAATCAAAATGCCAAAGGCGTGCAACTCGCCAATCAGCAGCGCCGCCAGCGCCGCCCCTGGCAGGCTGCCCAACCCGCCCACCACCACCACCACAAAGGTCTCGGTGATGATCGCCAGGTCCATGTGCAGGTTCACGCTCTCACGTGGCAATTGCAGCGCCCCGCCCAGCCCGGCCAGCGCCGAGCCCAGGAAGAACACACTGGTGAACAGCCAGCGCTGGTTCACCCCCAGCGCGCCCACCATCTCGCGGTCCTGCGTCGCCGCCCGCACCAGCGTGCCCCAGCGCGTGCGCTTGAACAACAACAACAACAACCCC
>CANFIE010000506.1 GCA_947446625.1 Acetobacteraceae bacterium
CGAGCGGGCGCTGGTGATTGGCGCCGGGCTGTTGCAGGCGCCGCTTGGCGATTGCGTGCTGCGTGACGGCGCGGTGTGGGCTGGTGAGGCCAAGGTGGGGTTGGATCAGGTGGCGCGGACCTGGTTTCGGCAGCCACAGAACCTGCCGGCGGGGGTGGACAAGGGCGGGCTGGAAGTGACGGCCGGGTATCGGCCCGACCCCGATACCGGGACGCATAGCTATGCCTGCCACGCCGTGGTGGCGCGGGTGGATACCGCCACCGGCGAGGTGGTGCTGGAGCAATATGTGGTGGTTGAGGATGGCGGGGTGCTGCTGAACCCGATGATTGTGGACGGCCAGGTGCTGGGCGGGGTGGCTCAGGGCATTGGCACCGCGCTGTATGAGGAAATGCCGTTTGATACCGAGGGGCAGCCCTTGGCCGGCACCTTGGCGGACTACCTGCTGCCGGGGGCAACCGAGGTGCCGGAGATTGCCATTGGGCATATGGAAACCCCCAGCCCCTGGACCAGGTTTGGCCAGAAGGGGATTGGCGAGAGCGGGGCGATTGGGCCGCCGGCCGCCATTGTGAACGCAGTGAATGACGCGCTGGCGCCCCTGGGGGCCGAGGTGCTGGACCTGCCGGCCAGCCCGGCGCGGGTGCTGGCGGCCTTGGCTCGGGCGGGGCGGGCATGAAGCCGGCGGCGTTTGGCTATGATCGGCCGCTGGACTGGGCGGCGGCGCTGGGCCTGCTGGTGCAGGGGGCGCGGCCAATGGCTGGCGGGCAGTCCTTGGGGCCGATGCTGAACCTGCGGCTGGCGATGCCGGAGGCGGTGGCGGATTTGCGGCATCTGCCCGGGTTTGCCGGGGTGGCGGTGCGCGACGGTGTAGTGCGGATTGGCGCCGGCACCACCCACGCGGCGCTGGAGGATGGCGCGGTGCCGGGGCGGCTGGGGGCGATTCTGGCCGGGGTGGCGCGGCGGATTGCCTATAGGCCGGTGCGCAACCGCGGGACGATTGGCGGCAGCCTGGCGCATGCCGACCCGGCGGCGGATTGGGTGGCGGTGCTGCCCTGCCTGCCGGGCGATGCGGTGCTGCTGGGGGCGGCCGGGGAAAGGCGGGTGCCGCTGTCGCGCTTCGTGCTGGGGGTGTTTGAGACGGCGCTGGCGGCGGATGAGTTGTTGCTGGCGGTGGAGATTCCGGTGCTGCCGGAGGCGACGCGCTGGGGGCATTGGAAGTTCTGCCGCAAGCCGGGCGAGTTTTCCAAGGCCACGGCCTGTGTGCTGGCGGTGCCGGGGGCGGCGCCTCGGGCGGTGCTGGCGGCGCTGGATGCCGGGCCATGTTTGCTTGATGACGCTGCGGCGTTGTTGCGGGCGCCGGTGGAGGAAGCGGCGCGGATTGTGGCGGGGTTGGCGCTGGAGGACCCTTGGCGGGCGGCGTTGGCCAAGCGGGCCTTGGCCCAGGCGGCGGAGATGGCGGCATGAAGCGCGATGTGACGCTGACGGTGAATGGCCTGCTGGAGACCGTGCGGGTGGAGCCGAGGACCCAATTGGCCGAGGTGCTGCGTGAGGAGTTGCGACTGACCGGCACGCATTTGGGCTGCGAGCATGGCGTGTGCGGCGCCTGCACCGTGGAGGTGGATGGTGCGCCGGCACGAAGCTGCATTCTGCACGCCGGGGCCTGCGCGGGCGCGGTGGTGCGGAGCATCGAGGGCTTTGCCGAGGATGCGGTGATGGTGGCGCTGCGCGAGGCGTTTTCGGCTGAGCATGCACTGCAATGCGGCTACTGCACGCCGGGCATGCTGGTGGTGGCGCGGGATATTGTGCTGCGGCTGCCGGGCGCCGATGCCGTCCGGGTGCGTGAGGAATTGGCCGGGAATTTGTGCCGCTGCACCGGCTACCAGGGAATTGTGCACGCGATTCTGCGTGTGTTGGAGAGCCGCCGATGACCTTGCCGCCGCCGATGCTGTTTCACACGCTGAGCGACGGGCCGGACCGGGTGGCGCCGTTCAGCCACGCGGTTTCGGTGGGGCCTTGGGCCTTCATTACCGGGCAGATGCCGTGCGACCCGGTGGACAACAGCCTGCCGCTGCCCGAGGGCGTGGCGGCGCAGACCCATGCGGTGATGGCCAACCTGAAGCTGGTGCTGGCCGGGATTGGCTGTGACCTTTCCATGGTGGCGATGGCGCGGGTGTTCCTCACCGAATTCCAGCGCGACTACGAGGCGATGAACGCGGTTTACGCCAGCTACTGGGCGCCGGGGCGGCTGCCGGCGCGGACCTGCATCGGCACGACCGGGCTGGCCAAGGGGGCCTTGGTGGAGATTGATTTGCTGGTGTATCGGCCCGAGGGGATTGCGGCCACCAGTTGAGTTAGGCTTCTGATCGTCCCCGGTGGAATCACCGGCGGCGTGAATCAGCCGCTCTACGTCAGCACCGGATAGCCGAGCGCCGCTGCTTCCTGCGTGCAGGCCAGCTGGGCGGCGTAGGCGGCAGGGTCCGGGGGCAGGATGTCGGCCAGCATCAGCCCGGCGCGGGCGGCAGCCCAGCGCGGTGCGCGGGCCACGCGGAACAGCGCGGCCTGCAGGGCGGTGACCATGGGTTCTGGCGTGGCCGCCGCGGTGACGAAGGGAATGGACGGCGTGCTGGCGGTGGCGGCCAGGATGCGGGTGTGCTCGGCGACCGCCGGGCGGTGGCGCTGGAAGAAGGCGTAGGTGACGCAATCCACGCAGGTGGCATCGGCTTCTCCCGCCGCCACGCGCTGGATATTGCCGGGCTGGCTATGGGTTTCCGTGATGCTGCCGAAGAAGGCGGCGCGGGCGCCGATTCCGGCCAGGGCGCGGCGCGGCAGGTTCATGCCGCTGTTGGAGTTGAGGCTGTTGAAGACAAAGCGGCAGCCGCGCAGCGATTCCAGCGTGGTGTAGGCGCTGTTGCGCGCCACGATGAACACGCCGGCGTGGCTGGCGCCGGCGCAATGCGGCGCGGTGTAGGCCGGCATGCCGAGCAACCTGGCCTGGCCGGCATAGATGGTTTGCAGCGGCCAGCCGCAGACCTGGGTGAAGAAGGTGTCAGCCTCGTGGCATGGGGGCACGGGTGGGCGGGCGAAGTCTGGTGCTTC
>CANFIE010000507.1 GCA_947446625.1 Acetobacteraceae bacterium
CAAGGGCAAGAAGGAAATCCTGCGCGCCGATGACGCCCGGGCGGCGGTGCGCTTCCTGGCCTATACCTCGGCCGAAGGTGGCTGGCGCTGCGTAGTGATTGACGGCGTGGAGCGCGCCGATACCCAGGTGGTGCCGAATATTCTGCTGAAGACGCTGGAGGAACCGCCGCCGCGCACCGTGCTGCTGATGACCAGCAGCGCGCCGGACCGGCTGCTGCCGACCATTCGCAGCCGCTGCCGCCGGCTGGACCTGCACGCCCTGCCCGAGGACGCCATGAGCGGGCTGCTGGGCGAATGGCTGCCCGAGCTGAGCCCCGCCGAACGCGCCACCCTGGCGCGCATCGCCGAGGGCGCGCCGGGCCGGGCGCTGACCCTGGCGGAAGGGCAGGGGCTGGAGTTGCAGGAGCTGGTGGAGCAGGTGCTGGGCACCCTGCCGGCGCTGGAACCGCGCCAGGCCATGGCCGTGGCCGACAAGATTGCCGCCCGCCGCGACCCCGGGGCGCTGGTGGTGTTCTTCGAGTTGCTGCGCCGCGCCCTGGCCAATGCCACCCGCGCCGCCGCCCGGGGCAATCCGCAGGGCTTTGTCACCGCCCGTTCGCTTGCCGATTGGGCGGTGCTGTGGGATAGGCTGGGCCGCTTGGCGGATGAGACGGAGCGGTTGAACCTGGACCGCAAGCAGGCCGTTCTGACTGGCCTTTCCTGGCTCTCCGCACGCTGAAAGAGTTTTCAATGTCGCGCAGCTACATCACCACGCCCATCTATTACGTCAACGACAAGCCGCATATCGGCCACGCCTATACCAGCCTGGCCGCCGATGTGCTGGCGCGCTGGAAGCGGCTGGAAGGGCATGAGGTATTTTTCCTCATGGGCACCGACGAGCACGGCCAGAAGGTGGAGAAGGCCGCGCAGGATGCCGGGCTGGACCCGCAAGCCTTCACCGACAAGGTGAGCCAGAGCTTCCGCGAGCTGGCCACGGTGATGGGCTTCAGCAACGACGATTTCATCCGCACCACCGAGCCGCGCCACAAGGCCGCCTGCCAGGCGCTGTGGACCGAGCTGGCCAAGCGCGACGAGATTTACCTGGGCCATTACGAAGGCTGGTACGCGGTGCGCGACGAAGCCTTCTACGGGCTGGACGAACTGACCGAGCGCGACGGGGTGAAATACGCGCCCAGCGGCGCGCCGGTGGCCTGGGTGAAGGAGCCGAGCTACTTCTTCCGGCTGGGCAAGTGGCTGCCGGAATTGCTGCGCCGCTACGACCTGCCGGCGGGCCACCCGGAACGCATCGACATTGCGCCCGAGAGCCGGCGCAACGAGGTGATTGCCTTCATCAAGCAGGGCATCAAGGATTTCGGCGCCGATTCACCCAAGCTGGATCTGTCGATCTCGCGCACCAGCTTCACCTGGGGCGTGAAGGTGCCGGGCGACGAAGCGCATGTGATGTATGTGTGGCTGGACGCGCTGACCAACTACATCACCGCCGCCGGATACCCCGATGCCAATGCCGAGCGCTGGAAGTTCTGGCCGGCCGATATCCATTTTGTCGGCAAGGATATCGTGCGGTTCCACACCATCTACTGGCCGGCCTTCCTGCTGGCGGCTGGCATTCCCGCGGCCAAGCGGGTGTTTGCCCATGGCTGGTGGACCAATGAAGGCCAGAAGATCAGCAAGAGCCTGGGCAATGTGATCGACCCGCTGGCGCTGGTGGAAGAATACGGGCTGGACCCGGTGCGCTACTTCCTGCTGCGGGAAGTGCCGTTTGGCCAGGATGGCGATTTCTCGCGCGCCGCGCTGGCTCGCCGGTTGAACGGCGAGTTGGCAGATGCGCTGGGCAACCTGGCCAACCGGACGCTTTCGCTCATTCAGCGGAATTGCGAAGGCAAGTTGCCCGCCGTGGCCGAGGTGGCCGAGGCCGATGCCGCGCTGTTCGCAGGGCTGAATGCGCTGGTGGGCGAGGTGGCAGGCCAGTTGAACGCCCAAGGCTTCCATTTGGCGCTGGAAGCGGTGATGGCCGCGGTGCGTGACGCCAATGGCTACATCACCGTGCAGGCGCCCTGGGCGCTGAAGAAGACCGACCTGGTACGGATGAATGCGGTGCTGCGGCATCTGCACACCGCCATTCGCGCCTATGCCACGGTGTTGCAGCCCTTCATGCCCGGCACCATGGCCGCGCTGCTGGACCAGTTGGCGGTGCCGGAGGACCAGCGTGGCTTCGCCGCCCTGGCCACGCCGCTGCCGGAAGGCACCGCCCTGCCGCCGCCGGCGCCGCTGTTCCGCAAGATTGAGGTTGCCTGATGCTGGTGGATAGCCATTGCCACCTAGACTACTTCACCGAGGTTGAGGTGGAGGACATTGTCTCCCGCGCCCGCGCCGCTGGGGTGGGTCGGCTGGTCACCATCGGCACGCGCTATGCGCAGGCGGAACAGGTGAAGCAACTGGCGGAGCGCTTCCCCGATGTGCTCGGCACCGTGGGCATTCATCCGCACAATGCCGGCGAGGGCGAGTTGCCCAGCGTGGAGCAACTGGTGGCGCTGGCCGACCACCCCAAGGTGATCGGCATTGGCGAGACCGGGCTGGACTACTTCTACGACAAGGCCCCGCGTGAGGCCCAGGCGGAGAATTTCCGACGGCATATCCGCGCCTGCCAGATAACCGGCCTGCCGCTGGCCATTCATGCCCGCGCCGCCGATGAGGATGTGGCCAATATCCTGGCCGAGGAACGCGACCGCGGCGGGGATTTTCCGTTTCTGCTGCACTGCTTTTCCAGCGGGCGCGAGTTGGCGGAAAAGGCCGTGGCCATGGGCGGCTTTTTGAGTTTCTCGGGCATCCTGACCTTCCCGAAATCGCCCGAAATCCGCGACATTGCGCGCGACATGCCGGCCGACCGCCTGCTGCTGGAAACCGACAGCCCCTACCTGGCGCCCGTGCCGCTGCGCGGGAAGCGCTGCGAGCCAGCCTATGTGGCGCATACCGCCAAGGTGCTGGCGCAGGTGAGGGGGGTTGGACAGGCCGAGGTTGAGGCACTGACCACGGCCAATTTCTTCCGGCTCTTTCCCAAGGCGGCCTGATGTTGAAGATCAC
>CANFIE010000508.1 GCA_947446625.1 Acetobacteraceae bacterium
CCTGCCCCGGCATCACCGGCCCTGGGGAATTTGTCCAATCCGCGCAGTACCGCCAAATTTTCAGCGCCGCATCCGGCCGCGCAGAAAGTCGGCGCTCTCCACCACCCGGCGCGGTGCCTGCAACGGCCCGGTCAGCCGCAGCCGCACATCCGGCGCCTCGGTCATTGGCCGGGCCAGCAGCCGCACATCCAGCAGGCCGCGCGGCAGGTCCACCTCGCCTTCCGCCGTGCTGGCGCCAAAGTTTTCCGCTGCCACGCGCAGGCCTTCCAGCCGCAGCCGCCCGGCGGCCAGCCTGCCCACCGCATCCAGCCGCTCAAACGCCGTCGCCCCCCCGAGCATCGCCTGCGCCATCCCCGCCTCCGCCATCCGGGCATCCTCCACCCCGGCGGCCACCACCAAGGCGCGCAGGTCCAGCCCACGCAGCATACCGTCGCGCACCGTCAGGCTGGCCTCGCCGCCCAGGCTGGCCAGCAGGGCGGCGCGGTCCGGCCCGCTGGCGGTCAACCGCACCTGGCCTTCCAGCCGCCCGGCGGTCAGGTCAAATGGCAAATCCAGCAATGGCGGCACCACCATCGCATCGGCCAACCGGGCCTGCACCTCCAGCTGCGCCGGGGTGGTGCTGGCATCCAGGCTCAGCCCGGCTTCCAGCGTGCCGCCAGCCAGCCGGCCCTGTACCCCCACCAGCCGCAGCTTGCGGTCTGCCAGCAGAATGCGGCCGGCGGCCTGTTGCAGCACCGTCTCGCCGGCCCAGGCCAGCCGGGCCGCTTCCAACGTCAGGTCCAGATCCCAGAAATCCAGGCTGGGCAAGGGTTCCAGCGGCGGCAGCGGCAAGGTTTCCGCCATCAGTCGGCCCACCAGCCGCGGCCGCCCTGGCCCGGCGCCGTGCAGCCCCAGCACCACGCTGCCCCGGGTGCGCAGGCTGCCGGCCACCAGGTCCAGCGGTTCCGCCATCACCAGATGCGGGCTCAGCACCAGAGTCGCCATGGCCGAAAGTGAACCTGGCCCGAGCCAGCCGGCATCCTCGCCCAGCAGCCGCACCGCATTGGGGTGGCGCAGACTGGCCCAACCCTGGCCACGCCAGGCGCCACTGCCCAACGTGCCGGCGGCTTCCAGGCGCATCTCACCGAAATCGGCATCGCCGCGCAGCGCCAGCGCCTCGGCCGGGCCGGCCCCGGTAAGGCGCAGCGCCAGCGGACGCGCCAGCAGCCCCGGCGGCAGCGGCAGCAAGGGCGCCAGCACGCTGGCATCGGGGCCATTGGCCTCCAGCACCACATCCACCAGGCGCGGCTGCGGGCCGGGCAGCAGGGTGCCACGGGCCAGCAGGTCCAGCTCGCCCAGGCGCAATGCCAGCCGGCGCAGGGTCAGCCGGCCATTCTCCAGCCCGGCATCCAGCATGGCCTGCGGTGCCTGCAAGCCGCGCCAGCGCAATTCAGTGGCGGCCAGCCGCAGGTTGAAATCAAAGCCCGGCAGGCTCGCGGCCTCGGGCAGCAGGCCATCCAGCGCCAGCCTATCCACCGCCAGCCCCAGGTTCAGCCGGGGGCGGGCGCCGTCGCGGCCCGGCCGCCACACGGCGTCTCCGGTGAAGCGGGCGCCGTCCAGGCTGGCGTTGATCTCGCTCAGCGCCACCTCGCCGGCTTCCATGGCCAGGCGCAACCGGCCCTCAGCCTGGTGCGGGCCGGGCGGCAGGGCCAGGCCGAGCATGGCCAGGGTTTCCTCCGCCACCGGCGCGTTGAAGCGCAGCGCCAGGTCCAGCCGGCGGCCAGTGCCCAGGCCCGAGGCTTCCAGCACCGCACCACCGGGCAGCCGGGCCTGCGCCTCGGCGATGGTCAGGCGTTCAGCCCCGGTGTGCAGCGTGGCGCGCAGGTCCTGCAGGGCCAGGGCGCCGAAGCGGGCGCGCTCCACCGCCAGGGTGAGGCTGAGCGGCAGGCCCTGGGCGCGCGGGGCGCCGAGCGTGGCCAGCCAGGGTTCCAACTCCAGCCGGGGCGCCTTCAACGCGAGTTCCAGCCGGGGTTCCGGCGCCAGCCGCAGCAGCAGGTCGAGTTCGCCGGGCTGGCCGGCGAAGTCCAGCGCCAGCCCCTCGCCGCCCAGTTGCTCGGGCGCGGTGCGCAGCGGGCCGCTGAGGCGGAAGGCGCCGGGCGGGCTGGGCAGCAGGGCGGCAAGGTCAGGCCCGGCGGCATCCATGCGGCCGTGAAAATTGCCATCGGGCCCCAGCGCGCCCTGGAGTTGCAGCGTGGCGCCGGCACCGGCCAGGGAGAGGCTCAACGGGTTGGCGCCCTCGCCGCCTTCCAGCCCCAGCCGGGCGTTGAGCCGCAGCGGCTGGCCGCGCCAGGCCATGGCGGCCTCGGCTTCCAGCGTGCCATCGGCGGCGGTGGCGAGGCGGGCGTTCAGCCCTTCCAGCGCCAGGGTGCCGAGGACAAGGCGGGAATCCTCCAGCCGCGCATCCAGCCCACTGAGCCAGGCCGGGGGATGCAGCGCGCCGGGTTCGGGCGGCCAGGGCAGGTGGATGTCGCCGCCCAGCAGGCCGAATTCGCGCGGCACCAGGCGCCCGGCCAGCAGCGGCCACAGCGCCAGCCGCAGCCGCAGCGCCCGGGCAGTGACGCGCAGGCCATCCTCACCCGGGCCGATGACCACGGCTGCGGCCTGCACCCGCGGTTGCGGCAGCAGGGTAAGCGTGATGGCGCCATCCAGGCTGACGGGACGACCGAGTTGGCTGCTGGCCAGGGCGGCCAGGCCTTCGCGGTAGCGTTCCCAGTTAAGCAGATGCGGCCCCACCCAAAGCGCCAGCAGCAGCAGCGCCGAGACGCCACCGGCCAGCAGTTCGGGCAGGAAGCGGCGCAGTTTCACCCGGCCTTGCCCCAGCCGCCACCGATCTGCGTTGCAGCGGTCGGCGCCGGCCCCCAGCCGCCGCCTCCGGGAGTTTCCACCACCAGCGCATCACCGGGGGCAAGGTCGGCGCTGCCGGTGTTGCCGGGCATGGCGGTGATGCTGCCGTCGGCGCGTTCCACCCATTGCCGGCCGGGCAGGCCATTGGCACCGCCATGCAGGCCATGCGGCGCAACATTGCGGCGCGAGGCGACGACG
>CANFIE010000509.1 GCA_947446625.1 Acetobacteraceae bacterium
ATGGCACCTTCGCCAAGGCCAAGGCAGCGCTGCCGGAACGCCATGTGGTGGAACTGGTGGTGACCATCGCCAGCTACAACTGCGTCTCCCGTGTGCTGGAGGCGCTGGAGATCAACGGGGCTGATCCTCTGTGACCGTCACCCGCAACGGCGCCCAATGGCTGGTTGAAAGCCTGAAGGCATCCGGCATCGGGCATTTCTTCTTTGTGGATGCGGTGTTGCGCCGCAGCCTGCTGGAGATGGAGCGCCTGGGCGTGCAGCCAGTGCTGGCGCATACCGAAAAGGCGGCGGTCTATATGGCCGACGCCTATGGCCGCATTCGTGGCGTGCCGGGCGTGGTGGCGGCGCAAGCAGTGGGCACCGCCAACCTGGCGGCGGGCTTGCAGGATGCCTACCTGGGCCGCAGCCCGGTGCTGGCGCTGACCGGCCACAAGGTGCAGGCGCAGCAGCATCGCAATGCCTACCAGGAACTGCACCATTGGCCGCTCTTCGCACCCGTCACCAAGCACACCGCGCTGTGTGACACGGCCGAGGACTTGGCCCGGCAATTCCGCCAGGTCTGGAGCGCGGCGGTTTCCGTGCCCGCCCGTCCAGTGCATCTCGACCTCAACGGCCTGATGGGCGAGTTCGTTGAGACCAGCGAAACCGCCGTGCCGCCGGCTGCGCTGGGCGGCTGGCAATTGCCGCTGCATCGGCCAGTGGCCGCCAGCGCCGAGATTGCCCGCGCCATCACCGCGCTGCTCTCAGCCGGCAAGGTCTGCATTGTGGCTGGCGACGGCGCCGCGCTTTCCGGCTGCGGGGCCGAGGTTTTGGCGCTGGCCGAGGCCTTGCAGGCGCCTATCGCCACCTCGTTGGGGGCGCGGGGCATTGTGCCCACCACCCATCCGCTTGCGGTGGGCGTGGTGGGCAATTACTCGGCGCCACCGACCAACCAGGTGGTGTGCGGTGCCGAGCTGGTGTTCTTCATCGGCTGCGATACCGGCGACCAGATGACCCATACCTGGCGCGTGCCGGCCATTGGCACCCGCGTGGTTCAGCTGGATGCCGACCCCAGCGAGTTTGAGCGCAGCTACGCCACCGAGGCGACCATGCTGGGCGACCCCAAGGCCACGCTGGGCGCGCTGATAGCCGCATTGGGCAAGCCGGTGCGAGACAGTGCCTATCTGCATGCCGCGCAGGCCACCATGGCCGCCTGGCGGGCCAGCATGGCGCCGCGCCTGGCCAGCAATGCCGTGGCCATAGACCCGGCCCGGCTGTGCGCCGAGATCACCGCCGCGCTGCCGGCCGATGGCATTCTGGTGGCCGATACCGGCTATTCCGGCATCTGGACCGGCACGCTGATCGACTTCAACGGGGCAGGGCAAACCTATCTGCGCGCTGCCGGCTCGCTGGGCTGGGCCTTCCCGGCTTCGCTCGGCGCCAAATGCGCGGCGGGTGAGCGCAAGGTGGTGTGCTGGACCGGCGATGGCGGCTTCTACTACCACCTGCCGGAACTGGAGACGGCGCGGCGCCTTGGCATTGCGGTGACGGTGGTGGTGAACAACAACTCGGGCTTCGGCCAGGGTTGGCCCAACTACCTGAAGCAGGCGGGCAATCGCCCCAAGGCGGCCGAGCAGGTGCTGCGCTTCGGCCCCACCAACTTCGCCGAGGTGGCGCGCAGCTTTGGCCTGAAGGGCATTCGGGTGGAACAGCCGGGCGACATTGCCGCGGCACTGCGCGAAGCCATGGCCAGCAACGAAACCGTGGTGGTGGATGTCGCGACTGATATCGAAGCGCGTGCGCCCGAACCCTGGACCCCATAGAGGAAGCTTGAGAATGGCAAATATCGCGGTGCTGGGCGCCGGCACCATGGGCCACGCGCTGGCCCTGGTTTTCGCCCTGGGCGGCCACAAGGTGCGGCTGAATGACAGCCACGCCCCAACCCTGGCCCGGGCCCAAGGGCTGATGGAAAAGGCCCTGGCCACGCTGGTGGCCAATGGCGAGGCACCGGCGGAATGGACCAGCGCGCATCTGGCGCAAATGGTCACCCGCCATGCCGACCTGGCCGAGGCGGTGGACGGCGCGGAAGTGATCGTGGAAGCGATCATCGAGGTGCCGGAGGCCAAGCGCGCTTTGTACGCGCAGCTGGAGCAACTGGCGCCGAAGGATGCGGTGATTGCCAGCAACACCAGCCAGCTGGACGTGTTTCCGCTGATTCCGGAAAGCCTGCAGCCGCGCAGCATGATCGCGCATTGGTACACGCCACCCTATCTGGTGGATTTGGTGGACGTGATTCCCGGGCCGAAATGCGACGCCGCGCTGGTGGACAAGGTGCACACCATGCTGGCCGATATGGGCAAGCAGCCGCTGCGCCTGCGCAAATTCGTGCCCGGCTATGTCGCCAACCGCATTCAGGGTGCCATTGGGGCCGAGGTGCAGTGGCTGTTGGAGGAAGGCGTGGCCAATGCCGAGGAGATCGACGCCGCGATCATCCACGGCCTGGCGCTGCGCCTGCCCATTCTGGCGGTGTTCGCCAAGGCGGATTTCACCGGCCTCTCGCTCAGCCAGAGCATTTTGAAGAATGGCAGCTACACCCCGCCGCCGCCGCGCCGGCAATCCGCCACGCTGGACAAGCTGGTTGCGGAAGGCCGCACCGGCGTGCTGGCCGGCGCTGGCTATTATGACTGGGACACCGACGCCGAAAAGCTGTTCGAGACGCGCGACAAGAAGCTGATCGAACTCAAGCAGGCACTGCGTAAAATCGGCACCATGGCCGGGCTGGAGCGTGACCAATGATCAGCTACGACCTCAAGGGCAAGACCGCGCTCGTCACTGGCGGCGCCTCCGGCATTGGCTTGGCCTGCGTCACGCTGCTGGCCAAGTCCGGCTGCCGCGTGGCCATCAACCACTTGGCCGATGACGCCCGTGGCCTGGAGCAGGTGGAGCGCCTGCGCGCGGAGGGCTGCGATGTGATCAGCGCGCCCGGCAATGTCGGCAAGGCCGGCGAATGCGAGGCGATGGTGACCAAGGCCATCGCCGATCTCGGCCGGCTCGACTTTCTGGTGAACAATGCCGGCACCCCGGGCACCATCACC
>CANFIE010000510.1 GCA_947446625.1 Acetobacteraceae bacterium
CAGGGCAAGATCGCCGCCGCCTGCGAAGCCCGGGGCGATTCCGGCTGCCTGGTGGTAGCCCGCACCGAGGCATTGATCGCCGGCCTCGGCCAGCAGGAAGCCCTCGCCCGCGCCGCCGCCTATGCCGCGGCCGGCGCCGATGCCGTGCTGATCCACAGCAAGCAGAAAACCCCGGACGAAATCGTCAGCTTCTGCCGCGCCTGGCATGGCCCGGTGCCCCTGGTACTGGTGCCCACCAGCTACCCGCAGCTGGACGAAGCCGCCATCGCCGCGCTCAACAAGGTCGGCCTCATCATCTGCGGCAACCACGCCATCCGCGCCGCCGTGGCCGCCATGCGCGCCACCTTCGCCCGCATCCGCGCCGAAGGCTCCATCGCCGGGGTGGAAGCCGAAATCGCCACGGTGCAGCAGGTGTTCGACCTGCAAGGCGATGCCGCCATGCGCGCGGTGGAAGCCCGCTTCCTGCGCTGAGCCCCCGCCACCCCCGCAAACTGGCCGTTGTAACCACACGGCCCCAAGGCTATGGTGCCAGCCCTTAAGGGAACAAGACATGAACGACCTGTTCGGCGGCAAGCGGCCCCCGAAGGGCGGCAGCGCCGAGCCCGCCTCCTATTCGGCCAAGGATATCGAGGTGCTGGAAGGGCTGGAGCCCGTCCGCCGCCGCCCTGGCATGTATATCGGCGGCACCGATGACAACGCGCTGCACCACCTGGCGTCCGAGATCATCGACAACGCCATGGACGAAGCCGTGGCCGGCCACGCCAACTTCATCGAAGTCACCCTCGCCCCAGGCAATTGGCTGACGGTGAAGGATAATGGCCGCGGCATCCCGACCGACCCGCACCCCAAATTCCCCAAGCAATCGGCGCTGGAAGTCATCCTCACCACGCTGCATTCGGGCGGCAAATTCTCCGGCAACGCCTATGAAACCTCGGGCGGCCTGCACGGTGTCGGCTCCTCGGTGGTCAACGCGCTGAGCGAGCGGCTGGAAGTCGAGGTCGCTCGCGACCGTGAATTATTCACCATGGCCTTCGAGCGCGGCGTGCCCCAGGGCAAGCTGAAGCATGCCGGCCCGGTGCAGAATCGGCGCGGCACCACCATCCGCTTCAAGCCAGACCCACAGATCTTCGCCAAGCACGAGTTCAGCGCCACCCGGCTCTACCGCTTCTGCCGCTCCAAGGCCTACCTGTACCGGGGCGTGGAAATCCGCTGGTCCTGCGATCCCAGCCTGGCCAAGGACGAAACCCCCGCCAGCGCGGTGCTGCACTTCCCCGGCGGCCTGGCCGATTTCCTCGCCGGCGCGGTGGAGGGCAAGGCCGCCGTGGTCCCCGCCCCCTGGTCCGGCATGGGCGACTTCGCCGAAGGCGCCGGCCGCTGCGAATGGGCGGTCACCTGGCTCGACCACGCCGAGGGCTTCCTCAACACCTACGCCAACACCATCCCCACGCCGCAGGGCGGCACGCATGAAGCGGGGCTGCGCGCCGCGCTGGTCAAAGGCCTGCGCGCCTATGGCGAGTTGAAGAAGGAAAAGCGCGCCGCCACCATCACCGCCGAGGACCTGCTCACCGGCATGGCCGGCATGCTCAGCGTCTTCATCCGAGAGCCGCAGTTCCAGGGCCAAACGAAAGACCGCCTGACCAGCCCCGAAGCCACCCGTCTGGTGGAACAGGCGCTGCGCGACCATTTCGACCATTGGCTGACCGGCGACCCCACCACCGCCGACAACCTGCTCTCCTGGGCCATCGAACGCGCCGAGGACCGCATCCGCCGCCGCGAGCAGAAGGACACGCCGCGCAAATCCGCCACCCGCAAGCTGCGCCTGCCCGGCAAGTTGGCCGACTGCGCCCGCGAATCCGCCGAGGGGACCGAGTTGTTCCTGGTGGAAGGCGACAGCGCCGGCGGCAGCGCCAAGCAGGCGCGCGACCGCGAAACCCAGGCGGTGCTGCCGCTCCGCGGTAAAATCCTCAACGTCGCCAGCGCCAGCACCGAAAAGCTGCGCGGCAACCAGGAACTCAAGGACCTCATCGAGGCCCTCGGCTGCGGCGTGGGTGACCGCTTCGACCTCGCCCGCCTGCGCTACGGCCGCATCGTCATCATGACCGACGCCGATGTGGACGGCGCCCATATCGCCGCCCTGCTGATGACCTTCTTCTACAAGGAACTCCCGGTGCTGGTGCGCGAAGGCCGGGTCTTCCTGGCGCAGCCGCCGCTCTACCGGCTGCAGCACGGCGGCAAATCCATCTATGCGCAGGATGATGCCGAGCGTGAGCGCCTGCTGAAGAAGGAATTCAAGGCCAACGCGAAGGTCGAGGTCTCCCGCTTCAAGGGCCTGGGCGAAATGCCGCCCGCCAGCCTGAAGGAGACCACGATGGACCCGCGCAAGCGCACCCTGCTCA
The DNA here is from genome assembly GCA_947446625.1 of Acetobacteraceae bacterium. Lineage (GTDB taxonomy): Bacteria > Pseudomonadota > Alphaproteobacteria > Acetobacterales > Acetobacteraceae > CAIMOR01. Next base: position 2,397 of record CANFIE010000510.1, read on the forward strand.
AGGTCATCCTGCCCACCGAGGACCGCGCCGCCACCGCCGAACTCATGGAAGCGCTGATGGGCCGCAAGCCGGAACTGCGCTTCAAGTTCATCCAGGACAACGCCGCCCGGCTGGACGCAGCCGCCGTTGACGCCTGATGCCAACCCGGCGCCGGCGGTGTATGCCGGCGCCACAAGCCCTACTCAATCAGGAAGCATCCCCATGAAAGCAGCGGTGGTTACCGAAAACGGCGTGCAGGTGCAGGAAGTGCCGCAGCCCAAGCCCGGCCCGGCCCAGGTCCTCGTGCGCGTCCGCGCCGCCAGCCTCAACCGGGCAGACCTTGCCGTGGCTGCCGGCCACGCGCATGGCCGCCAGGGCGGCCCGGGCACCATCATCGGCCTGGATTTCTCCGGTGAAGTGGTGGAATGCGGCCCCGAAGTGCCGGCCAGCATCAAGCCGGGCATGCGCGTCATGGCCAAGGGCAGCGGCTGCTACGCCGAATACGCGGTGGCTGACTGGGGCACGGTTGCCGCCATTCCGGGCAACAACATGTCCTGGGAACAGGCCGCCACCCTGCCCGTCGCGCTCACCACCATGCACAATGCCGTGGTCACCATGGGCGGGCTGAAGCCGGGCCAGTCCATCCTCATCCAGGGCGCCTCCTCCGGCGTCGGCCTCATGGGCATGCAAATCG
>CANFIE010000511.1 GCA_947446625.1 Acetobacteraceae bacterium
CACCACGATGAAGAACATGCTGGCGCCGTTGGCGTGCACGTAGCGGAACAGCCAGCCGTAATTCACGTCACGCATGATGCGCTCGACGCTGTCGAAGGCCAGCGCGGTGTGCGGCGTGTAGTGCATGGCCAGGAAGATGCCGGTCGCGATCATGATCATCAGGTTGACCATGGCGAGGGCGCCGAAGTTCCAGAAGTAGTTGAAGTTGCGGGGCGTCGGAAACGTCCCGTACTCCTTCTGCATCATGGAGAAGATCGGCAGCCGGGAATCAACCCAGCGGATCACCGGATTCTTGAAATCGCTGTTGTGTAGGCCGATGGCCATTGGTGGGCGCTCCTCAGCCGATCTTGATCTGGGTGTCGGTGGTAAAGGCATAGGGCGGGACGGCCAGGTTGGCCGGCGCCGGCCCCTGCCGAATACGGCCCGAGGTGTCGTAGTGGCTGCCGTGGCAGGGGCAGAACCAGCCGCCGAAGTCACCCTTCGGGTCGGTGGCCTTCTGCCCCAGCGGCACGCAGCCCAGATGGGTGCAAACGCCAATCAGCACCAGCCATTCGGCCTTGCCCGGCTTCACGCGGGCGCTGTCGGCCTGCGGGTCGCGCAGGTCACCCAACGGCACCTTGCCGGCGGCTTCAACCTCGGCCGCGCTGCGGTGGCGCACGAAAACCGGCTTGCCGCGCCACATGAGCGTAACGGCGGCGCCAACCGGAATGGCGCCGATATCCGCCTCGGTGGTGGAGAGCGCCAACACGTCCCGCGCCGGGTTCATCGAGCTGATGAACGGCCAGGCCATGGCGCCCGCGCCAACCGCGGCAAAGCCGGCGGTGGCGAGAATCAGAAAATCCCGTTTGGTGGTGCCGTCAGCGTGGTGGTCGCCCGCTGCATGCGGCGTCCCTGCGGGCGCCAAGTGATCGGCCATGCCTCTTCGTCCCTCGAACCCGGCCTGGCCAACCGAATGGGCTGGCGACGACCGACCTGATAAGCCTGCGACCGGAATGCGGACCCCGGGGCCATGAAAAGCCCTGCGCTGCCCGCCCCGCGCCGGGCGCATATAACGGCAGGCGCGGCAGGGTGGCAATCCGCCCAAGCGCACGGCATGAAGGCGTATGGCAGAAGAATCCTCCCTTTCCCCGACCGAGCCACTCGGACATCCCTTCGCCGGGCCCGCCCGCGCCTGGTTCGAGACCCTGCGTGACCGGCTGTTCGCCGCCTTCGAGGCCATCGAGGATGAGGGCGGCGCTGGCGCCGAGGCTCTGCCCCCGGGCCGGTTTGAACGCCAGCCCTGGCAGCGGCCGGAAGGCGGCGGCGGCGTGATGGGCGTGATGCGGGGCCGGGTTTTCGAGAAGGTGGGGGTGAATGTCTCCACCGTGTTCGGCGAATTCAGCCCGGAATTCCGCAAGTCGATTCCCGGTGCCGAGGCCGATCCGCGCTTCATGGCCACCGGGGTTTCGCTGGTGGCGCATATGCGCAGCCCGCGCGTGCCGGCGGCGCATTTCAACACCCGGTTTATTTGCACCAGCCGCGCCTGGTTTGGCGGCGGCGGCGACATAACGCCGATGAAACTGGATGCGCCCGAGTCGCTTGAGGATGCCGCCGCCTTCCATGCCGGCTTCCAGGCGGCGTGCGACCGGCATGACCCGGCCTACTACCCACGCTTCAAGCAATGGTGCGACGAGTACTTCTTTCTGCCGCACCGCAACGAGGCGCGTGGCCTGGGCGGGATATTCTTTGATTGGCTGGGCGACCGCACGCCGGGCAAGGGAATCGAGGCGGATTTTCGCTTCGTGCAGGATGTGGGGCTGGCCTTCCTGGAGGCCTATCCGGCGATCATTCGCCGCCGCATGCATGAAGCCTGGACCCCGGCCGAGCGCGAGCACCAGTTGCTGCGCCGCGGCCGCTATGTGGAATTCAACCTGCTGCATGACCGCGGCACACTGTTTGGCCTGAAGACCGGCGGCAATGTGGACGCGATTTTGATGAGCATGCCCCCGGAGGCGAAGTGGCCATGAAAGCTGTTTTCTACGAAACCAATGGAACCTCGGACGTGCTGCGGCTGGGCGACCTGCCCACCCCCAGCCCCGGCCCTGGCGAGGTGCTGGTGCGGGTGGTTGCCTCGGGCGTGAACCCGAGCGACTGGAAGACCCGGCTGGGCAGCGCCCGCAAAATGGCCTTCCCCCGGGTGGTGCCGCATTCCGATGGCGCCGGCGTGGTGGAAGCAGTGGGCGAGGGCGTGGACCGCGCCCGCATCGGCGAGCGGGTGTGGATTTGGAACGGGCAGTGGAAGCGGCCCTTCGGCACGGCGGCGGAATACATCGCCCTGCCCGCCATTCAGGCGGTGCCGCTGCCCGAGGGTACCAGCTTTGCCGCCGGGGCCTGCCTGGGCATTCCGGCGCTGACGGCGCTGCACGGCCTGCTGACCGATGGCGGCTGCGCCGGCCAGCGCGTGCTGGTGACCGGCGGCGCCGGCAGCGTCGGCCACTACGCCATCCAGATGGCGCGGCTGCTGGGCGCGGCGCAGGTGCTGGCCACGGTGTCTGGCCCGGCCAAGGCGGCGCATGCCATGGCGGCGGGGGCGGATGCCTGCGTGAACTACCGCGACGAGAATGTGGTGGAGCGCCTGGCCGCGCTGACCGGCGGCGCCGGGGTGGACCGCGTGGTGGAAGTGGATATGAGCGGCAATGGCAAGCTGCTGCACCAGATCTGCGCCCATGGCGCCATTGTGGCCGGCTATGGCAGCAACACGCAGGAAGCGGTGTTTCCGTTCAGCCCGACCATCAGCAAGGGCATCGGGGTGCGGTTCTACATTGTGTATGAGCTGACCGCCGCGCAGCGCGCCACGGCGGTGGGGGCGCTGACGCCCTGGCTGGCGCGGGGCATGCTGGACCACGCCGTGGCCGCCAGCCTGCCCCTGGCCGAATGCGCCCGCGCGCATGACGAAGTGCAGCAGGGCCGGCACATGGGCAATGTGGTGCTGAACGTCAGCGCCTGAGGCACTGACGCAGCGTTACCCGGCGCCGTTCAGCGCGCCGGGGCGGCGGGCGGCAGGGCCGGCAGCGCGGCCGG
>CANFIE010000512.1 GCA_947446625.1 Acetobacteraceae bacterium
GGCTTTGCCCGGGTGGGCAGGCCGCCAGGCCGGGGGTTGCTGGATACCTTCCGCGCTCCCTTCTGCCCGTTCCATGGCATGCTGCTGGACCGCAGCCGCATAGCCCCGGCGGATGTGAGCGCCGATGAGAGCCTACCGGTCTTCGAGGACTACGAGTGGCAGCTGCGGTTGGGCGCGCGCTATCCGTTTTCCTATCACGCGCTGGAGCGCATCGTCGGCGAGTATCGGTACAAGGACGATGCCAGCAACACCGTGCCAACGCGGCTGAATTCCGATGCGGCAAGGCTGGCGATGTGGCGCGACTACGCCGCGGAGATTGAACGCCGCCGGGCCAGGCTAGAAATTGCCCCGCCCATCCAGGCGGGGCTCGGCATCGACCCGCCGCTGCCGGGATTGACCATCCGCGGCCTGCTGGACCGACTGGACCGTGGTGAACTGACCCTGCCGGCGCAAGCGCCTCTGCCGTCGCGCCTTCTGGCCTATTCCTCTGCCGCAGTCGGCCTGTGAGCAAGCCATGAACCATAGCCAGGCCAGGCCCGCCGGCCCGCTGCTGGTGGTTTCGGTCAGTCCTGGCTATGGCGGGGCCGAACGCAGCATGGAGATCATCCTCCGCCACCTGCCCCCGGGCCAGCAGGCCGCCGTGCTTGCTGAAAGCCCGCTGCATCTTCACGCGCTGCGGCAAATCGCCCGGCCCAGCCTGCATATCACCGCCGTTGCCAGCACCAACGCCGCGGCTTTCGACCGCGCGGTGCAACGCTTCATCGCGCTGTACCTGCAGCTGCGCCCGTCGGCGGTGCTGGCGAATACCGGCGTCTCGGCCCGCATCCTTGCTGCCGCGACGCGATGGCTGCCCGGCCTGGGAGCGCGCAGCTTCATCTATGTGCGGGATTTCCTCTGGCAGAATCTGGGGCAGGTGCTGCAGCCCCTGGCTGGCGCCACCATCCTGGTGCCACATCAGGTGGTGCTGCAGCGCATAGGCTACCTGGAACCCTTTGTTGCCCCACGTGGCTCGCTGCGCGCGCTGGTTGTGCCCGACATGGTGGAACTGCCGGCACCGGCTGCCACGGCACCGCCGCCCGGTGGACCACTGCTGCACCTTGCCACCGTCAATGCCTGGAAGGGCCATACCACGCTGATCAGCGCCGCCAGGATGTTGCTGGCCGCCGGTACGCCGGTGCGGATTCGCTCCATCGGCTACAGGCCGGATGCAGCGCTGCACGCGACGCTGGAGCAGCAGGTTGCGATGGCGGGACTGCAAGGGTTGGTTGCGCTGGAAGTCTTCGTGCCGGACCCCGCGACGGAACTGGATGCCTGCCGCGCGGTCGTTGTTGCTTCCGGCACCACCGGCGGCGGGCCGGAGACCTTCGGCCGCGCCATCATCGAGGCCTGGGCTCATGCCCGGCCGGTGGTTGCCGTTGCGGCTGGTGCCCCAATGGCGCTGATCCGCCACGAGCAGGACGGCCTGCTGGTGCCGGAGGGCGACCCGGCGGCACTGGCCGCTGCGTTGCATCGCCTGGCGACGGATGACGCCCTGTGCGTGCGGCTGGGCCAGGCCGGTCTGGCCCGCGCCCGTACGGAGTTCGCCGCCGGTTTGGTGGTGCCCCGCCTGCTGGCAGTGCTGGCCGGTGAAGGGGGAGCGATGCCGGTGCCCGCTGGCGACCCCGGCGTTCTGCTGGACCTGACCCGAACATTGGAACATGGCTGGCTGACCCCGATGGGGATCGGTCGGGTGGAAGCGGAGGTATTCGCGGCGCTGCACGCGCGGCCCGAATTGCACCTGGGCCTGCTGCGGCATGACCCGGCGGCAGGCGGCTTTCGGCCATTGGACCGCGCCGAGACGGAATGGGTGAACCAGCGCTTCGGCGTTGCCCTGCCGGTACTGGCAGGGCCGGGGCCAATGCCGCCCGACGGGCTGCGCCAGCGCCTGCGCGGCCTGGTTGGGCTTGCCTTCTACGGCACGCCGCGGCTGCTTTGGCGGGCCATGGCGCTGGCTTGGCGCGTGGCAAGGCGGCTGCGCCGGGCCCTGCCGCTGCGACCCGCGCCACCCGTGCCCTCCGCCGGGCCGCCGCCGGCATGCCTGCCTGCAGGTCGCGTGCTGGTCTCGGTTGCGAACCCCTGGGACTATGCCGCTCCCAGCTTTTTCCAGGCCTGGCGGGCAGGCGGCCTTGGCGTGGTTGTGGTGGTGCATGACATGTTGCCCTGGGAAGTACCGCAACTGACCGATGGCCGTGAGGTCAAGGGCTTCATCGCCCAGGCGCTGGCGATCCTGGCTCAGGCGAACCATCTGGTGGCCTGTTCGGCCCACAGTGCCTCCTCCTATGCCGAGGCTGCGGCTGATCCCACCTTCCGTACCACCGATGAAGCGGTGAACCCCGCCCCTATCAGCATCGCGCATCCGGGCATCGCTGCCACCCTTCGCCGCGGTGGCGGCCACGCGGCTATGCCCGCAGAACTGGCGGATGGGCGACCCTTCATCATGTTCTGCTCCACCATTGAGATACGGAAGAACCACCTGCTGTTGCTGCGGGTATGGGACCGGCTACGGCGGAAAATGCCGGAAGCCGAACTGCCTCGGTTGGTCTTTGTTGGCCGTTGGGGCTGGGGGGTAGAGCCGGTGCGGATCTGGGTGCAGCGGGACTGGCGGCTGGCGCAGCACGTGCTGGTGCTGGAAGGGGTGACAGACGACACCCTGGCCCTGCTGTACCGCCGGGCGCAGTTCACCGTCTTCCCCTCCTTCGCCGAGGGCTTCGGCATGCCGGTGGCCGAGAGCCTGGCCTGCGGCACCCCGGTGCTCACCGGCACGCACCCGGCGCTGCGCGAAGCCGCCGAGGGGCTGATGCCGATGATCGACCCGGATGACCTGGCAGCCTGGGAAGGCGAAATCCTCGGCCTGCTGCAGGCACCGGAGCGACTGGCGGCCCTGCGGGCGGTGGCGGCCACCTATCGTGGCCCTGTGCCTGGTGTTCTCAGCCGGACCGTGGCGGATGCCGCTGCCGGATTGCTGCAAGCCGGGCCCCCAAGCTGAGCCGAGCA
>CANFIE010000513.1 GCA_947446625.1 Acetobacteraceae bacterium
CTCGCGGCATGGTGGCCGGGTGCAAGCCGGCCTCATCGAAGCGCCGCATGGTTGCGGGCTCGGTCATCACCTTCAGCACGGCGGCGGTCAGCTTGCTCACCACCTCGGCCGGCGTGTTCGGCGGCGCGGCCAGGCCGTACCAGTTCTCGGCCTGATAGCCCGGCACGACCTCGGCGGCGGTGGGGGTTTCCGGCAGCAGCGGCCAACGCTCGGGGCTGGTCACGGCCATGGCGCGGGCGCTGCCGGCGCGGATCAGCCCCATGGTCGCAGGGTCGCCGAAATAGGCGTCCACCACTTTCGCCGCCAGGTCGTTCAGCGCCGGGCCGGTGCCACGATAGGGAATATGCACCATGGGCAGGCCGGACATTTGCTTGAACAACTCGCCGGCCAGATGCTGGCTGGTGCCGATGCCGCCGCTGGCCCAGCGCAGTTCATGCGTGCGCATCCAGGCAATGAACTCGGGCAGGGTCTGCGCCGGCATATCCGTCCGCACCGCCACGATGAAGGGCATGCGCACCAGCCGGGTGATGTGCGTCAGCGCGAAGGGGTCGTAGGGCAGGCGCCGCAGATGCGGCCCGGCGGTGATTGTACCGGCGCCGTCGAGCGAAAGCGTGTAGCCATCGGCCGGGCTGTTCGCCATGGCCTCCACGCCAATCACGCCGCCGGCGCCGCCCTTGTTCTCAATCACCACATTCTGGCCCAACTCACGCGCCAGCGGCTCGGCCAGCAGCCGGGCGGTCAGGTCCACGCCGCCGCCGGGCGGGAAGGGCACAATCAGCCGGATGGGCCTGGCCGGCCAGGCACCGGTTTGGGCGCCGGCAATGGCGGGGGCCAGCAAGGGCAGGGCGAGCAGGGAACGGCGGTTCATGCGCATGGGCCAAGGCTAGCACCTGCGGCGGGCAGGAAAAGCCCCGCACTGCACGCCCCAGCGGCAAAGCGCGTGTGGGTGGGGCAAATGGCATCTGGCATTGGCCGCCCATTGTGCAATCCTGCGTCTTCCGGGAGAGATGAGGAGGCAAGCATGTTCCGCTCAATGCTGCTGGGTGCCGTTGCGGCGCTTGGCCTGACTGGTTTCGCCACCGCGCAGACCTTGCCGGCAGGCCCCAAGGTAAGCGTGGTTGCGGTGACGCAGCCGGCGCCAACCCAGGCGCAGTTCCTGCTGGTGGACGTGCCCTTTCTGCGCAATGCGCCGGCCCGCAGCGGCGGCCGCATTGAGGTGAACCTTTCCACCCATGCCGAACGCAACCTGAGCGGCACCGAATTGGTGCGGCTGGTGCGCAGCGGCCAGGCCGATATCGGCGCCAGCACGCTGACCACGCTGGCCGGCGACGTGCCCATTCTGGATGGCGTGGACCTGACCGGCCTGGCGCCGGCCATTGGCACCGCCCGCCGCATTGCCGATGCCATGCTGCCGGTGGTCAACCGCGACCTGGAGCGCTTCGGCGCCCGGCTGGTCATCATCTATCCCTTCCCGGCGCAGGTGCTGTGGTGCCGGCAGCCCTTCACCAGCCTTGCCGATATGCGGGGCCGCAAGATCCGCACCTTTGGGCCGAGCCTGGTTGACCTGATGAACTCGCTGGGCGCGCAGCCCATCAGCATTGGCTTCCCTGAAGTATACAGCGCGCTGGAACGCGGCGTGGTGGATTGCGCCGTCACCGGCACCGGCTCGGGCGCCAGCGTGCGCTGGCCGGAAGTGGCCACCCATATCTCCAACCTGCCGTTGAGCTGGGCGCTGGCCGGCTACATGGTGAACATTGCCTGGTGGAACCGGCTGGACCCCGCGGTGCGGACGTTCATGGAAGCCACCTTCAAGGAAATGAACGACAAGCTGTGGGAGCTGGGTGACGCCGCGACGCGCGACGGCATCGACTGCGCCATCGGCAATGCCGCTGGCTGCCGCATTCACCCGCTGGCTACCCGAGCGATGACCGAGGTGCGTGCCACCCAGGCCGATGCGGACCAGCTCAAGACCATCATGCGTGAACGCATCCTGCCCGGCTTCGTGCAGCGTTGCGGGGCGCGTTGTGGCGAGCTGTTCAACCAGCATATCGCGCCCCTCGCCGGCGTGCGCTTCGGCGGGTGAACAGCCTGCTTTCCCTGGTGCGGCGGCTTCGGCGTGGGGTTGCCGCGCTGGCCGCCTTCATGGGCTGGGCCGCCGGCTGGAACTACGTGGCCTGCGCGCTGTTCATCACCTTTGACGTGGTGGGGCGCGCCGGCTTCGGCGTTTCCTCCACCGCCACGGTGGAGGTGACCGGCTACATGCTGGCCATCGGCATTGCCTGGGGGCTGGCGCATACCCTGGCGCGGCGCGCGCATATTCGCGTGGATGTGCTGGTGAACCGCCTGCCGGTTGGGCTGCGCGCCTGGCTGCATCTGGTGGCGCTGGCGCTGCTGGGTGTGTTCGGCGGGTTCTGCGCCTGGGCGGCCTGGAGCCTGGTGGATGAGAGCATGCTGTTCGACGCGCATGACAATTCCGCCCTTCGCATTGCGTTGGTGATTCCCCAGGGGCTGTGGCTGATTGGCATTGGTGCCTTTTGCCTCATGGTGGCGGTGCTGTTGTTGGAAGGCATTCTGGCCGTGCTGGCGGGTGAGGCCGAGGCGCTGGACCGGCTGCTGGGCAGCCGCACGCTGGAAGACGAAACCGCCGAAGCCCTGGAAGCCGTGGAGATGGCCCGTCGATGATCGCCATTCTCTTTCTGCTGCTGTTGCTGGGAGGCGCCATGGTGGCGGCTGCCACGGGCGGCCCGGCGGTGCCGGTGTTTGAAATCCTAGCGCTGGTCGGCGCCTTCCTGGTGTTCTTCGGCACCGGGGTTTACGTTGCGGCCGTGCTGGGCCTGCTGGGCATGCTGGTGGGGCTGGTGTTTTCCGACCGGCCCTGGTGGGCCTTTGCCGGCCAAACCCTGTGGTCGCCTTCGTCGAATTTCGTCCTCGTCGCGGTGCCGCTGTTTCTGCTGATGGGCGAAATTTTGCTGCGCGCCGGGCTGAGTGATCGCCTTTATCGCGCGCTGAATGTCTGGCTCA
>CANFIE010000514.1 GCA_947446625.1 Acetobacteraceae bacterium
CCTCGCAGCCAAGCTGCCGCAGGGCGCGCACCATCAGCGCGCCGGAACAGGCGCCGTCCACATCGTAGTCGCCGAACACCGCCACCTGTTCCCCGGTGCGCACGGCATGGGCCAGGCGCTGGGCGGCGTTGTCCATGTCCATCAGCACGGAGGGGTCGGGCAGCAGGGCGCGCAGGGTGGGGTCGAGGAAGTCCTGCGCTGCCTCCAGCCCAATGCCGCGCGCCGCCAGCAGGCGGCCCACCACCTCGGGCACCTCCAGCCGCTGGGAGATGGCGGCGCCGAGCCGCGCATCCCCTTCCCGCCACACCCAGCGACGCCCGGTGAGGCTGGTTTCAACGCCGAGGACGGCCGGGAGGGTCACCCGTTCAGCCGACGAAGGCCTTGGGCTTCAGCGCGAAGTTGTGGTGGCCTTCCACGTAGCGCACCGTGCCGGACTTGCTGCGCATGACGATGGAATGCGTCACCGCGCCCTTGCTGTGCCAGCGCACGCCGCGCAGCATGGGGCCGGTGGTAACGCCGGTGGCGGCGAACATGACGTCGCCATGCGCCATGTCTTCCAGCGTGTATTTCCGGTTGGGGTCGGTGATGCCCATGGTCAGGGCGCGGGCCACCTGGTCGGCATCCTCGAACATCAGCCGGCCCTGCATCTGGCCGCCGATGCAGCGCAGTGCGGCTGCCGCCAGCACGCCTTCCGGCGCGCCACCGCTGCCCAGATACATGTCGATGCCGACTTCCGGCTGGCTGACCGCCACCACGCCGAACACGTCGCCATCGGGGATCAGCATGATGCGGGCACCGGCACGGCGGCAGGCGGCGATCTTTTCCTTGTGGCGGTCGCGGTCCAGCAGGCAGACCACCAGGTCGGAGATATCCACCTTTTTGGCGCGGGCCAGGTTGCGCAGGTTCTCTTCCGGCGTGGCGTCGATATCGACCACGCCAGCAGGCAGGTCGGGCCCCACGGCCAGCTTGTCCATGTACACGTCGGGCGCGTGCAGGAAGCCACCGCCCTCGGCCATGGCCAGCACCGCCATGGCGTTGGGGCCGCCCTTGGCGGTCAGCGTGGTGCCTTCCAGCGGGTCCACGGCGATATCCACCACCGGGCCGCCCAGGCCGATCTTCTCACCGATGTAGAGCATCGGCGCCTCGTCCATCTCGCCTTCGCCGATCACCACGGTGCCGGTGATGGAGAGGGTGTCGAAGGCGCGGCGCATGGCGTCCACGGCGGCGCCGTCGGCGGCGTTCTTGTCGCCCTTGCCCATCCAGCGGCTGGCGGCCAGGCCGGCGGCCTCGGTCACACGCACCAGTTCCAGCGCCAGATTGCGATCAACATGCTTGCCGATATGGGGGCCGAGATCGCCCATGAGAGCCTCCGTGTGAGTTTAACGCTACGCTAACACTGGCCGGGGTTCGGCCCAAATCTCAGGCCGGTTCGATACGGATCAACGCCGGCTTTTCCATCACCGCCGCCAGCGCCTCGATGCGGGCGATGGCGGCGCGCATGCCGGCTTCCTCGCATTCATGCGTGGTCAGCACCACCGGCACCGCCTCGCCAGGGGCGCGACCACGTTGCAGCATGGATTCCAGGCTGATGCTGTTGTCGCGCAGCACGCCGGTCACATCCGCGATCACGCCCGGGCGGTCCACCACCATCAGCCGCAGGTAATAGCAGCCGGTGTGGCGCGCCATGGGCACGCTGGGCGCTGCGGCCAGGGGCGCCCCCCAAACCGGGGTGTGGCGGCCACGGGCGATATCGATGAGGTCCGCCACCACGGCGCTGGCGGTGGGGCCGGCGCCGGCGCCACGGCCTTGCAGCACCACACGGCCGCATTGGTCGCCCACCACCTCAACCGCGTTGAACACGCCATCCACCCGGGCAATGGGCGCCGCCTGCGGCACCATGCAGGGGTGCACGCGGGTGGAGATGCCGGCCTCGGTGCGTTCGGCGATGCCAAGCAGCTTGATGCGGTAGCCGAGATCCTCGGCCATCTGGAAATCCAGCGCCGACACCTCGCGGATGCCCTCGACATGCACGGCCGAGAAATCCACCGGGCGGCCAAAGGCCAGCGCGGCCAGAATGGTCAGCTTATGCGCGGCGTCGATGCCATCGATATCGAAGCTGGGGTCGGATTCGGCGTAGCCAAGCTTCTGCGCCTCGGCCAGCACATCGGCGAATTCGCGGCCCTGCTCGCGCATCGTCGTCAGGATGTAGTTGCAGGTGCCATTGAGGATGCCGGCAACGCGGGTGATGTTGTTGGCGGCCAGACCCTCGCGCAGCGCCTTGATGGCCGGGATGCCACCAGCCACCGCAGCCTCAAACGCCAGGGGCGTGGTGCCGGCCAGCTGCGCCAGTTCGGCACCGCGCAGCGCCAGCAGCGCCTTGTTGGCGGTGACCACCGGCTTGCCGGCACGCAGCGCGGCTTCCACCAGGTCACGGGCGGGGCCTTCGCTGCCGCCGATGAGTTCCACCACCACATCCACGCCGGGGTCGCCGGCCAGGGCGGCTGCGTCATCATACCAGCGCAGGCCGGCGGTGTTCAGGCCACGGTCGCGGCTGCGGTCACGCGCACTGACGGCGGTGACCACAATGGGCCGGCCGGCGCGGGCCGCCACCACATCGGCGTTATCGGCCAGCAGCTTCAGCACGCCGCCGCCAACCGTACCCAGGCCGGCAACGCCGATGGTGAGGGGATGCGCGCTCATGCCTGCACCAGCGAAGGCTCGGAGAGGGGGCCGGCATTGTCCACGGCCATGAAGCTGCGGATGCCGCGCAGCGCCTGACGGATGCGGTGGTTGTTCTCAACGAGTGCGATGCGGACATGGCCATCACCATGCTCGCCGAAGCCGAGGCCCGGGGCGACCGCCACCTTGGCCTTGGCCATCAGCAGCTTGGAGAATTCAACGCTGCCGAGGTGGCGGAATTTCTCTGGGATCGGCGCCCAGATGAACATGCTGCCTTCCGGGCTGGGCACCTCCCAGCCGGCGGCGTGCAGGCCCTTCACCAGCAGGTC